>MGUO01000203.1 GCA_001800015.1 Elusimicrobia bacterium RIFCSPHIGHO2_02_FULL_57_9 | reverse complement strand
GGACTACGGGTGTCACCAATGCCTGGACGATGCCGATCAAAGCCCGCATTGACATGCTCTCAACCGGCGTGCGCACGCCGATCGGCATCAAGATCCTGGGATCGGATCTCAAGAAGATTGAGCAGACTGGCACCCACCTGGAAATGATCCTCAAAGACATTCCAGGCACCCGCAGTGTGTACGCAGAACGGGTTGCGGGCGGCTACTTTGTGGATTTCGATCTGAACCGTGATGAGCTGGCGCGCTACGGCCTCTCTGTCGCCGAGGTCCAGATGGTGATCATGTCCGCGATCGGGGGCGAGAATATTACCACCACGATCGAAGGCCGCGAGCGCTACTCGGTCAATGTGCGCTACTCCCGCGAGCTGCGGGATGACGTCGAGAAGCTCAAGCGAGTGCTCGTGCCGACCACGGCCGGACAGCACATTCCGCTGGTGCAGCTGGCCGATATCCGGCTGGTGTCTGGCCCGGCGATGATCCGAAATGAAAACGGGCTGCTCTCTGGCTATGTCTACGTCGATGTCGCCGGCCGGGACATCGGCAGCTACGTCACCGAGGCGAAGCGGAAAGTGGCCAAAGAGCTGACGCTACCGGCCGGCTACGCCATGGTGTGGAGCGGCCAGTACGAGAATATGATTCGGGTTAAGGAGCGGTTGAAGCTCGTCGTGCCGCTCACGCTCTTCATCATCGCCGTGCTGCTCTATCTGAACACAAGATCCTGGATCAAAACCGGGATCGTGTTCCTGGCCGTGCCGTTTTCCCTCATCGGCGCGGTGTGGCTGCTGTGGCTCTTGGGCTACAACATCTCGATCGCCGTCTGGGTGGGGATGATCGCCCTCATGGGGCTGGATGCCGAGACCGGGGTGTTCATGCTGCTGTTTCTCGACCTGGCCTACGATGACGCAGTGCGCCATGGACGAATGCGAACGTCCGAGGACTTGCGGGAAGCGGTGATTCACGGAGCGGTCAAGCGCATTCGGCCAAAGATGATGACGGTGATGACGACCTTCATCGGTCTGCTGCCGATCATGTGGTCGGTGGGCCGCGGGGCCGACATGATGAAGCGGGTGGCTGCCCCGATGGTCGGCGGCTTATTCACGTCGTTTACTCTGGAACTGCTGGTCTATCCGGTGATCTATTTCATCTGGAAGTGGAAGTACTAGATGAAAGAAGGCAAGGCCGACTGG
>MGUO01000202.1:645-851 GCA_001800015.1 Elusimicrobia bacterium RIFCSPHIGHO2_02_FULL_57_9 | reverse complement strand
GACGGCGGGGTAGACGAGCAGCTCCAGGAGGAACGAGGAGAACAACCCCCCCACCATCGGGGCGGCGACCCGCTTCATCATGTCGGCCCCGGCGCCCGTCGACCACATGATGGGCATGAGCCCCATGAAGGCGGCCATCACGGTCATCAGCTTCGGCCGCACCCGCTTGACCGCGCCGTGGACGACGGCTTCCTCAAGGTCCTGGG
>MGUO01000202.1:0-431 GCA_001800015.1 Elusimicrobia bacterium RIFCSPHIGHO2_02_FULL_57_9 | reverse complement strand
CTTCGTGTTCATGTAGAGCAAGAGACAGATGATGAAGATCGTCAGGGGCAGCACGACCTTCAGCCGCTCCTGCACGCGGATCATGTTCTCGTACTGGCCGCTCCAGGTCAGGGCGTAGCCGGCGGGGAGCTTCAGCTCCTTCGCCACGAGCTTCTTGGCTTCGGTCACGTAGCCGCCGATGTCCCGCTTGGAGGTATCGACGTCCACGTAGACGTAGCCGGCCAACAGGCCGTTTTCGTTGCGAATCATGGCCGGCCCTGAAACGAGTCGGATGTCCGCCAACTGCACCAAGGGAATGTGCTGTCCGGCCGACGTGGGCACGAGGACTCGCTTGAGTTTTTCGATGTCATCCCGCAGCTCGCGGGAGTACCGAACGTTCACGGGATAGCGCTCCCGGCCCTCAATCGTGGTGGTGATGTTCTCCCCACCGA
>MGUO01000201.1:1075-2234 GCA_001800015.1 Elusimicrobia bacterium RIFCSPHIGHO2_02_FULL_57_9 | reverse complement strand
CTTCCCGCGGGATACTGATCCTGGATTTCGGAAGCCAATATACACAGCTGATAGCGCGGCGCCTCAGGGAACTTGAAATTTTCGCGGAGATCCTGCCATACTCCGCGCCGGTTTCGGAAATACGAAAGCGCGAGCCCCTCGGAATCATCTTTTCCGGAGGGCCGGACAGCGTGCATCGCGCGGGTTTCCCTCGTCCTAATCAGGCGGTTTTCTCCCTGGGCCTGCCTATCCTGGGCATATGCTACGGCATGCAGCTGTTGATTTCCCTGCATGGGGGCAAGGTAAGCCCGGCGCGCAAGCGCGAATACGGCCATGCGGACCTGGAAGTGCTTGAAAACAGCCCGCTTTTCAACGAGCTGCCCCCGCAGCTCGAGGTATGGATGAGCCACGGTGACGGCGCCGAGCGCCTCGATAACGGCTTTAAAGTGCTGGCCCGCACCCAAACCGCCCCCTATGCCGCCATCGCCGATGAAGCCAAGAATTGGTACGGCGTGCAATTCCATCCCGAGGTGGCGCATACCCCTCAAGGCGGCCGGCTGCTGGAAAATTTCGCCCGGCGCATTTGCGGCTTGCAGGAGCGCTGGACCATGTCGTCGCTGCTGGAAAAACAGCTGGCCTCCATCCGGGCCCAGGTCGGCTCCGGCTCGGTAGTCTGCGCACTCTCCGGAGGGGTGGACAGCACGGTGGCGGCGGCGCTGATCCAGCGGGCGATAGGAAAAAGGCTGCATTGCATCTTCGTGGACACCGGCCTCCTAAGAAAAGGCGATAGAGAGAAAATGAAGGGCTTGGCTGCAACGCTGGGCATCTCGCTCAAGACTGTCGATGCTTCGAATTTATTCCTCAAGCGTCTTGAGCGAGTAGTTAACCCGGAGCGCAAACGCAAAATCATCGGCAAAACCTTCATCGAGGTTTTTGAGAAAGAGGCCAAGGCCCTTAAAGGCGTGGAATTCCTGGCTCAGGGCACGCTTTATCCCGATGTGATCGAATCGGTTTCCGTGCACGGTCCTTCGGCCGTGATAAAAAGCCATCACAACGTGGGCGGCCTGCCCAAGAAAATGAAGCTTAAGCTGGTGGAGCCGCTGCGCCTGCTCTTTAAAGACGAGGTCCGGCGCCTTGGAGCGCAGATGCTCCTGCCCCAGGAAATACTAGGCGCCCATCC
>MGUO01000201.1:232-1067 GCA_001800015.1 Elusimicrobia bacterium RIFCSPHIGHO2_02_FULL_57_9 | reverse complement strand
GTCGCAAAACAGGCTCTGGATATCCTGCGCGCCGCGGATTGGATTTTGCGCGAGGAACTCAAAGCCTCCGGCTGGTATGACAAGGTTTGGCAGGCCTTCACCGTGCTTTTGCCCGTCAAATCCGTGGGCGTCATGGGCGACAGCCGCAGCTATGAGAACACCATCGCTTTGCGCTCGGTGGACAGCCGAGACGGCATGACCGCGGATTGGTCGCACCTCCCTTATGAACTCATTCGAAAAATTTCCAGCAGGATCGTTTCCGAGGTAAAAGGCATCAACCGCGTCGTTTATGACGTGAGTTCCAAGCCCCCGGCGACTATAGAATGGGAATGAACGCCTTGCTGATTAAATCGCAGATCCCGGGCCTTAAGCTCTTTCGCCGCGGCAAGGTCCGCGACGTCTATGAAGCGGGCGATAAACTGCTCCTGGTGGCCACCGACCGGCTTTCGGCTTTCGATCACGTTCTGCCCACGCCCATTCCCGAAAAGGGCGCGCTTTTGACCCGGATCAGCGCTTTTTGGTTCGGCAAAACCAGAAACTCGGCCCCCAATCATCTGATTTCCACCGATTTCAAGGAGATTCAAAAGCTTCTTCCCAAGAAAGTCGCGCTGACCCCCGCGGAATATCAGGGCAGAACCATGCTGGTTGAAAAAGCCGAGCGTCTGGACGTGGAATGCGTGGTGCGCGGCTATTTGGCCGGCTCCGGTTGGAAAGAGTACCTCAAGACCGGCGCTGTTTGCGGCCACCGCCTGGCTTGCGGATTGCGCCAGGCCGATAAACTGCCTCAGCCGATATTGACCCCCGCGACAAAATCCGATCAGGGGCACGATGAGAA
>MGUO01000201.1:0-223 GCA_001800015.1 Elusimicrobia bacterium RIFCSPHIGHO2_02_FULL_57_9 | reverse complement strand
AGAAAAATTAGCGGAGATAGTCGGGGTAGAAACTGCTAAGGAATTAGAAAGATTATCTCTGCTAATTTATAAACAAGCCGCCGAGCATCTAGCAAAGCGCGGCTGCATACTAGCAGATACCAAGTTCGAATTTGGCAGGCTCGACGGCAAGATTATCGTCATCGACGAAATGCTGACCCCGGACTGCTCGCGCCTATGGCCCGCGCGGGATTATAAACCGGGA
>MGUO01000200.1 GCA_001800015.1 Elusimicrobia bacterium RIFCSPHIGHO2_02_FULL_57_9 | reverse complement strand
CACGCGCTCGAGCGCGCCCTTCAGCTCGACCCGACGGTGTACGACGCGCATTTCGGCATCGGCCTCTATCACTACTACGCCGACGTGGCCCCAGCCGCTGCGAAGGTGCTCCGGTGGCTGCTGTTCCTCCCTGGTGGAGACCGGGCGACGGGACTGCGCGAAATGCTGCGGGCGCGCGAGAAAGGCGAATTGCTCAGAGGCGAAGCCGATTTTCAGCTTCACGTCGTGTATCTCTGGTACGAACACAGGACCGAGGACGCACTCAACCTGTTGGCGCGTCTCGATGCCCGTTATCCCAACAATCCGCTCTTCCTCCAGCTCATTGCCGAAGTTCGCGACACGTACCTCCACGATCGCGCCGCCAGCGCCGCCGCATGGCGATCGCTCGTCGCACGCGCGGTCGCCGGCACTGTTTACTCCGCGCGAACGACCGAAGTCCGCGCGCGGTTCGGCCTCGCGTCGGAGCTCGCCGCGATGAACCGCTCCGCGGACGCCCTCGACGAGCTGCAGCACATCGTCGACATGCGTCCGATCGAACCGATCGGCGCGCGCGAACGCGCGGAGCGAGAGCTGCGCGCGGCGATCGCGCGGCGCTCGCAGCGGTAGCCATCGGCGCCTTCTCGGCGCCGCAACTTTTTTTGACTTTTAGTACACATTGTGCTTGACAGTCGTTGTTTCTCGTCCATAATCTATATCTGGTATGAGGATGGTGAACTCAGGCCATCCCTAGTGAGGTCGAAAAACATTTTCGGCCTCGCCCTTCCGCAAGCTGAGCTTGTGCAGAAGGTGCCCCGACGCGAAGAGGGCCGGCATCGGGTGAGCGTGCCAGGCGGCAGCCACCAAGGCGTCCGGGGTAGGGACCCCGGAGTGAGAATGCCGAGAGCGCTCTCGCAATTAAACCCAGATGAAGGGGGGGATAACAGACAATGGCAAAGAAAGCCAAGGGCGGGAAGA
>MGUO01000199.1:1962-2267 GCA_001800015.1 Elusimicrobia bacterium RIFCSPHIGHO2_02_FULL_57_9 | reverse complement strand
CGGGCCCCGGCGCGGCGCAGGGTCTTCGCCAGCTCGTTCAATGTCGAACCCGTGGTGCAGACGTCGTCCACGATCAATACGTTCTTCCCCTTGAAAGGCCCCGCGTCCTCGACGGCAAAGGCGGAGGAGAGGTTCTCCGCCCTCTCCTCGCGGGTGAGCCGGGTCTGGGAAGCGGTGTTCCTGACCTTACGGACCGCGCCGTCCGCGAGAGGCATTCCCGGCAGGAGTTCGGCAAGCTCCTTTGCCAGGAGTCGGGACTGGTTGTATCCCCGCTCCCTTTCCGCGGCATGGTGCAGGGGCACGTA
>MGUO01000199.1:1361-1863 GCA_001800015.1 Elusimicrobia bacterium RIFCSPHIGHO2_02_FULL_57_9 | reverse complement strand
GCAGGGGTCCGTCGTAAGGGCCGAAGGAGCGGACGGCGCTGAAGGCGAAATCCTCCTTCCGGCAGCGCCGGCAATGCTCGCCGCCGTCGGGAAGATGGGTCCCGCAGACGGCGCAGACTGGGTCCGGCATGGACAGGACGCGGTCCCGGCAGGCGGCGCAGAGGGGATGGGAGGAGTCATGGGGAAGCCCCTTCCGGCAGGAGAGGCAGCGGAGGGGCCAGAAGGCGTTCAGGACCGCGAGGATCAGTTTCCGGACCGAAAGATCCAAACCCGGACCCCCCCTAGAACTGAATCGTGACCCTGGAAGTGACGGAGATGGTGGTGAAGTCGTCTTCCTTGCGGGCCTTGTTCATCACGCGCATGTATCCGCCGCCGAAAGCGGCGCGGATGTTGGGGGTGATCTCGAAATCCCCGTTCACGTTGGAGTCGAAGGTGTCGTTGCTCTTGGTCTCGTCCACGTTGTCGCGGATGATGCCGTAGCGGAAGGACCCGGTCAGGATCA
>MGUO01000199.1:667-1302 GCA_001800015.1 Elusimicrobia bacterium RIFCSPHIGHO2_02_FULL_57_9 | reverse complement strand
ACGTCGCCGAAGACCTGGAGGGAGCCGTTCCGGTTCACCACGTCGGAGGTCTTCTTGCCGGTGCCGTCCTCGGACTCGCTCTGGGACTGGTCGTAATGCGGGGTGAAGCGCCAATTCCCCACCTTGAGCGTCGTGATGACCTGCCCGTTGATCCCGCGGGAGCGGGTGCGGTTGGTCAGCTGATTGGTCTGGAGATTGAAATCCTCCTGGACGGAATTGGTGTAGGACAATGAGAACTGGAGGAGCCTGAAAAGAGTGAACGTGAAGTCCGAGCCCAGGCTGTTGGCCAGGGACTTGGTCTGGCCCAGCGTTTCGGTGACGCGTTTCTGGTAGTTGCCGTTCAGGCGCGTATCCTGCATCCAGCGCGAGAGGAAGAGGGGGCGCTCGATCTCCGAGGTGGAGAAGATGAAATCGGGCCAGACGCGCGAATAGGAGACGCTCTGGGTGCCCGTGGTGTCGCGCTTGGTGACGGTCTCGGTGAAGGTCCCGGACCCGTTGATGTTCTTGAGGGGCGCCCACAGCCGGCTGCGCAGGAAAGCGAGCCCCTCGAAGGGCTGCCAGCGCCCGGAGAGCCGGCTGGTGTCCGTGGCCGTGAGGCTGGTGCGCCTGGCGTTGGGGTTCATGCCCTCCAGATT
>MGUO01000199.1:0-584 GCA_001800015.1 Elusimicrobia bacterium RIFCSPHIGHO2_02_FULL_57_9 | reverse complement strand
TTGTCGCGGCTGTCGAACCCGCCGTCAATGTTCTCGTAGCTGTCGCCGTCCGATATGGAATAGCCCCCGGAGAAATTCATGGTGTTGATCGCGCGGTTGATCCCGCGCACGTAAGGGATGTACTGGAACACGTCCTTGGGAGAGAGGGACGCGGACACGTCGCCGTTCGAGCCGCGCGTGATGTTCTTCAGCGCCCCGCGCCGGAACGTGTTCGTTCCGAAGACCACTTCGTTGACGTTATGGGTCTCGCTGGTGGTGATCGAGTAGCTGTAGCCGGGTGCGAACCAGGAGAGGACGCGCAGGGACCCCGAGAAGGACAGGGACTGGTTCAGGGTCTTATTGACCTTGCCGAGCTGGTCGCGCAGGGGAGCGGTGGCCGGCGTGACCGCGAAATTGTCCGCCAGGAGGGACTTGTCCTCGAAGGACTGGCTCAAGGAGTAGGAGGGGGGCAGGGAGAACTGGGGGAAGAACTGGAACGCCGTCCTCAAGCTGTAGTTGTCCGTGAAGCTTTCCGTGCGGGAGTTGTCGGCCTTGAGCTCCGTGATGGACTTGCCCCGGCTGAAGCTGTAGGCCAGCGACGTGGG
>MGUO01000198.1:21232-22832 GCA_001800015.1 Elusimicrobia bacterium RIFCSPHIGHO2_02_FULL_57_9 | reverse complement strand
CCCTTGCTGGCGCCGGAAGCGATCGCCTCCCCGTTGGGACCAGAATACACCGCGTGGGAAATCGGCAGCTTAAGGGCGCCAACCTTGGTTGAAGGAGCGATTCCGACACGGGCCGTGAGCAGGGTCCCGGCGCTAATCACATTTTTATTGAACCCGAAAACGATGAATTTCCAGGCGTTGCCGGACAGCTTCACCTCCAGGCTTTTGCCCGCCGCGCCAACGATCGCTCCGGCCGCCGCAGACCCCGCGTTGAGTCCCGGGGGCATGGTGAGGTCGAACTGCAAAGCGGAAACGGAGGCCGTGCCTGGATCAAAACTGACGGAAAGATTCACCGCCGCACCGGCCTGTCCCGAAACGGCGCCGGCGGTCAATACCGGCGCCGCCCACGCCGGCGTCACCAATAAAGAAAACAGGACGCTCCCCGCAACCTTGGGCCGCGTTGGATTCACCCGGCTGTTAAACCAGATTTGAAGCCTTGGCGCAATACCTCGGCTCCCCGGGGTATTGATTTTTCACGCCATTGGGGCTATAAAACTAAAAGCGCTCCATATGGAAGAAGGCCTCGGCGACGTCGAACTGGCTGATCCGGCCCAGAAGCTGGTCCTTGTCGTCGATGACGAGGAAAGCCAGCAGGACCTGCTCAAGCATATCGTGGGAAAGGAAGGTTTCCGCCTGGACCTAGCCAAGGACGGATCCGAGGCCTTGCGCAAGGTCGAGGCCATGTCCCCGGACTTAATTATCCTGGACCTTATGCTGCCCGGCACTAGCGGCTATGAGGTTCTGCGAGGTCTCCAGTCCACGGGAAACGGCAATATCCCGGTAATCGTCCTGACGGCGCGGACCATGGACCGCAAAATGGTGGAAATGGTGCGGCAAGAATC
Organism: Elusimicrobia bacterium RIFCSPHIGHO2_02_FULL_57_9; assembly: GCA_001800015.1. GTDB lineage: Bacteria > Elusimicrobiota > Elusimicrobia > UBA1565 > UBA9628 > O2-02-FULL-57-9. Next base: position 21,951 of record MGUO01000198.1, on the reverse strand, counting down.
AAATGTCCGGGAATTCGTGCAAAAGCCGGCCAGCCCCTTGATCCTGGCCTCCACCCTGCACAATATCTTAAGAACCTGCCCGCCCGCCGTCAAACGCACGCCTAAGAAGGGCTAGGGCTTGCGCCGCAAGCCCTTAACGTTCCAGCCGGATCAAATCCTTGAATGTTTCTCGCGCCCGAATCAGCCGCGCCCGTTTGCCTGCGACCAGAACTTCCGCGGCGCGCGGCCGGGAATTATATTGGGAGCTCATGGCAAAGCCGTAGGCTCCGGTTTTAAGAACGGCCAAGATATCCACGGGCCGGCACGGGGCAAGCCGGCGCCGGCGCGCCAAAAAATCTCCGGACTCGCAAACCGGCCCCACCACGTCGACTGTTTCAAGGCGCCCGCCGTTGCGGCGAACAGGCTCAATAGGGTGATACGCATCATAAAGAGCGGGACGCGCCAAATCATTCATGGCCGCGTCCACGATCAAAAAGCGCCGGCGCGAATTTTTTTTGCGGTAAAGCACGCGCGTAAGCAGCATGCCGGCATCGGCGGCCAAATATCTTCCCGGCTCTATTAAAAGCCGGACCCGGGGCCATGGCCGCAAAATCCGGTCGAAAATCCGGGCCAAGGCCTTGACGTTAAGCCCGGCGCCGTTGCCGTAGTCGACTCCCATGCCGCCGCCGAAATCAGCCAACTCAAGCCCAATGCCCAGGCCCGCCAGCCCTCCCATGAGC
>MGUO01000198.1:10271-21162 GCA_001800015.1 Elusimicrobia bacterium RIFCSPHIGHO2_02_FULL_57_9 | reverse complement strand
CCCTCCCATGAGCCGGACCACCTCGCGCGCGGCCAGCTCGTAGGGACGGGCCTGCGCGATTTGCGAGCCGATATGGAACTGAATGCCTTTCACCTTCAGCCAGCGGCTGCGCGCGGCATATCGGTACAGGGCCAAGGCTTGGGCCTTATCCACGCCGAACTTATCCTCGGAGCGGCCGGCGGCGATATGGGGATGAGTGCGGACGCGGATACCGGGGTTAAGCCGGATAGAAATGGGCGCCGGACGTTTCAAGCGCATGGCTGTTCGCTCCAGGGCCGACAGCTCTTCGCCGGACTCGAGATTGAAAGTCAGTATCCCATGACGCAAGGCCAGGGTCATTTCTTCGGCGGTCTTACCCACGCCGGAAAAAACTATTTTCGACGCCTTAAATCCCGCTTTAAGCGCCCGCAGCAGCTCCCCGCCGGAAACGATATCGGCGCCCGCTCCTTCTTGAGCTAAAATACGGCAAAGCGCGCGGTTGGAATTCGCCTTCATGGCGTAACAAATCAAGGTATTCCTGCGCACAAAGGCGGCGCCCAGAGTCCGATAACGATCAAGCAGGATGCTGCGCGAATAAACGTACAGGGGAGTGCCGAAGCGCTTAACCAAACTTTCGACGCCGACCCCTTCTATTCGCATTCGGCGGCCCTAATATAAATGCCCGAGATAGACGTAGAAAATGCCGCCGTTCTGTGTGGTGCGTTGGGCGTAGTCCATGGACACGATCAGCGGAAATTCCTGCAGGATGAAGGTATAGATTCTCATGCCGATCCCGACCGAGTGGCGCACCTGGCGCCACTGCAGGCGTGTGATCTGGTTGGAATCGTCCCAGGCGTAGCCGGCATCGGTGAAAAGCGAGCCGAAAATGGATTTGAAATAAAAATCCGGGAAAAAGTACCACATATAATAATTTAAATCCTTGAAAATAGGAAAACGCCATTCGGCGTTGCCCACGGCCAGGCGGTTGCCCACGTCGATGACGGTGCTGCGCCCATAACCGCGCACGCCCCCCAATCCGCCTAAAATCAACTGGGGGTGATCAAGACCCAGGCTTTGCATGCCGGCGGCCCTTAAAGCCAGGGCATTCTGGCTGCCCAGGGCAACATATTGATGGGCCTCGGCGCCCGCGATGTAATATTGCTGGCTCCCTCCCAGGACTTCGCCCAACTGGGTGTAGGAAAGCTGCAGACGGTTTCCTCCGGTGGCGACCAGATAACGCCCGCGCACGGTATCGCGGATGAAGGAATAGCTCATGGCGCGCGCCTCGCGATGCTCGATCTTGCTTACCGTGGTGTCCATCCGTCTTTCCGTGGCCGATTGCACAAGCGCCTCGACGCGGTGATAACGGTCCAAAGGGTAACTCGCAGCCGCGAATTGGGTATGCACGGTTCTGTCGAGGAGATCGTCGGTGGACTCATCGATAATGTCCTGGCGCCCGATGCCGTCGGCTCCGACAAAAAGCTGGGGGCGGTAGCGGGAGTATTGATAGCGGGAAATATAATCGAAGCTTTGCCCGGAATGGAAATTAACCAGAAGTGAATTCTGGTGCCTGCCGGTCATATCCGAGCCCTGCCAATAGCTGGTCCAGAAAAATCCGCCCACCGAAGAGAAGAAAAAGGCGGGAAAGAAAAGGTCGGTGGAATAGTTGAAGCGGTAGGGACGCTCCGGGCTCATGGACACGGGCGCGGTCGAGCCTTGCACGCTGCCCATTCCCGGCAGCTTGAATTTGGCCGGTCCGGAAACCGCGCGCTCGGTGGATGGGACATGCTCGGCCAAGAAATCGGGCCGAGGACCCTTGTAGATATGAACATTGCCGCGGCGCAGGGCGCAAAAGGCGATTTCCCCCTCCTCAACATAGGCGGGCGTAAAAGCCCCGCCGATGCTGCGGGTCAGGCGGGTCACCCGGCCCGTTTCCAGTTCCAGCTCGCAGATTTCCCAATTACGGCCGTCGTTGAGCACGAAGAGAACCCGCTTGCCGTCGGCCGAAACAACCGGATCCCTGGCCTCCCCGCCGGAAGTCTCCAAGCGGCTCAGCGAGCGGTCCCTCAAATCCAACCGGTAAAGACGCCGCTCGATATGATCGCGATCGAGAGGATCGATGATTTCGGCTGAATAAATAATCGAGTTGCCATCCGGCGTAAAAACAGGCATCTCATCGTCATAAGGATCCTCGGTCAGACGCGACACCTCGCGCGAGCGCAGGTCATAGACATAGAGATCAGTGAAGGCCTCCTTCATTCCGGAAAATACGATCTTTTGCCCATCCGGCGAGAATTGCGGTTGGGAGATGGTCATGAACCCGGACAGCGGGCGCTTCTCAAGCTTGCCGCGCTTTAAATCGTAAAGGAAAATCGAATCCCCGTGATTCTTCGTGCCCGCCACGACCAGCCAACGGCCGTCTTTGGATATGCCCATCACGCGGGAAATATTGGCGAAATTGCCCAGAGGAATATTTTCAATGGGCACAAAGGGTATATTAAGGCTGCGCGATTTCCCGGTTTTTAAATCCATTTCCTTAATCCGCGCCGGATGGCCTGCCGCGGTGGTCAGATAATACATGCGCTTGTAATCAGGGGAGAACACCGGCGTGGTATTGTACTGGGGTATACTATCGGGGGCGCGGGTCAAAGCCGCGCCATAAGCCTCGGGTTCGCGTAAGTTATTAAGGCGGATCTCCCGGCGGTATTTAGTCTCGGCGTATTCCCGGAATTTCTCATCGAATTGGAAGGCGTCAAGCCCGATCAGCTCGGAAAGGACCTGGCTGGTTTCCAAGCGGGACTCGAAAAGCTTGAGCATATCGCCGACCTTGCGCCGGCCGTACTGCGAAGCTAAAAATTCCAAGGCCGCTGCCCCCTCCTTGTAAGCCAGGACGATCTGATGCGGCTTAAGATGGCCGAAATGCTCCAAGCGGGTTAATTGGAGCAGCCCGCCGGAGGTGGCCGCGTCGCGGATCGTCACTTCCTCAATAGACGACTCTATCTCGTGGGTGATCACTCCCGGCATGCCTTCCATCATCCATAGCGGATAAACGATGGTCTTTAATATTTTCCCCGAACGCCAGAAGCCGGACACCAGGACATGAAACTGCATGATATGGACGAACTCATGGGTGGTGACCTCGTCGAGCCAGCGCCTCGTGCCGTCGTTATAAACCATGAAGCGGTTTTTAAACGGCTCGGTGATGCCCCCCGTGCCGTCGCCGACCGCCGCGATGGCGGATTGCTGAAAATCATTGGGGCTGGCGTATAAAAAAAACGGCCGGCGCTCCCATTTGCTTTTTTTCTTGACGCTCTCGGAGGCCCAGGGTGGAGGATCCACCTGAATGTCCAAAGCCCTGGAAACGCGATTGAAGGCGTTTTCTAGAATTTGCGCCGCATCGTTAAGCAGGGGCTGCGACCCTTCGTAATAATAAATGTCGAAATGTTCCGTAGAGCGGATCTTCCAGTTGAAATCCCGGATGATGACTTGGTTCTGGCCGAATTGGCCCCAGGCGCAAAGGGGGGCGAAAAACAGCAGCGCGCTCGCGATCCCGCTTAGGGTTTTCACGAGGTTTTTGATTCTATTTTTTTCCGAGGCAGGCGGCGCTTGATTTCGCGCAGGGCCGCGCTGGCCTTTTCATCCGTGGGGATATCCTTGAGAACCAGCTCCCAAAAAGCCCTGGCTTGCTCCCAGCGTCCCAATTTCTGGTAGGTAGAGCCCAAGGCGGCGTTGATCGTTTCACCGGGAATGCCGAAGTCCATTTCCTGAAGCTCGAATTTTTTGAAATGCTCCATGGCTCTTTCATACTGGCTGTTTTCGTAGGCGATCTTGCCCAAATAAAACTCGGCCCTCTTAGCGGGCTCGTTGCCCATGGTCTTAAGCTGGTTAAAGGATTCGACGGCGCGATCCGTGGCTTTGGGGTCCGCGGCCTTTGGGTCCGCAGCCCGGGCGGCCCCCCAAAGGCTTAAACCCAGATTCTCCTCGATGAGACTTTCATTGGGAAAATGAAACTTAAGCCTCTCGTATTCGCTGACGGCCTGCTGATAGTCGCCTTGCCGGTACAACAACTTGGCCGCCAGCATGCGTATTTCCTTATCGTCGGGATAATGGCGCAGAAACCGCCGGTATTCATCCAAGGCGAATGAATAAAGGCCGACTTCTTGATACATGACCCCCAGACAATAGAAAATCCGAGGATCCAGGGCGCCCAATTCCCTGGCTTCCTCCAGCTCGTTGATGGCGTCGGCGTAAAAATCCTTGCCTTTCTCAAAATGCAGCGTTCCCATTTCGACCAAGGTCGAGATATCCTGGGGGTTTACCTTCAAGCGCTCCGCGGCCGATGAGATGGCCGCGTCCAATTGAGGCCGCGCAGGAAAATCAATCTTGCGGCGCGAGAAAGAACCCGCCTCGCGCAAGACCAAATACATGACGCCCAGGAAAACGACGGAGGCAAACGCGATAAAAATAGCCGCGAACCGGGAGCTTAAGCGGGAAATAATCAGCCGCCATGAGGACGCCGGCTTAAACGAGGTGAAAGGATCATGCGCATGGCGCACGCCATCCTTATCGTGCGTCATCAGGGCTTATCTTCTTCCTGAGGAGAAAGCAGCTGCCCCAGCGTCAAAGGCGGCGGCGCTTTGAGATATTGGGCGACTTTTTTGCGGTCCCGTATCTCATTGAACTTGTTGATTGAAACAACGAGATCGAAGGTATCCGGATTAATTCCCGTCACAACGCACGAAATACGGTCGCCGGCTTTGCAAGGGGCATCCGGGTCGGTTTCGGCCGGCGGGCAGACAGCGGATATCTTGGCATCCAGAAAGATTTTCACCCCGGCGGCGCCGGCTTCCAGCACTTTGCCCTGAATCGCGGTTTTCGGGGGATACTTCTTGCGGATGGCATCGGCGGGATTGGACGTTAACTGCTTGATTCCCAATAAAAGGGCCGTGCCGACGGCGGCCGGCTCGCCCTGGCGGCCTTCAGAATTGGCGTTAGCCGCCATAGGTTTGGCGAGAACCTTCACCTTAAGCTTCGTGCCGCGCTCATGGCTCGATTTCTGGGCGCCCCAAGCGATATCGGCCGCGCGCACAAACCCCTCCACGCCCCCGATATCCACGGTCAAGCCTAGGGGGCCGGCTTTCACGATGCGTCCCACGCAGACTTGGCCCACCTTTAATTCGGAAAGAATCCTAGTCCTTCTTTTTGCCGCTTCCTCTTCAAGAACCGCCTTGCGCGAAAGCACCACCTGCTTTTTATCCTGGTTCAGTTCGATGATATAGCAGCGCACGCCCATGCCGATCATGCGCTGGGGACTGCGCACCGGCCTGAGGTCGGAGAGCGAGGCGGGCAAAAACCCGGTGACGCCGCCGACATCGACTAAAAAACCCCCCTTTATGGAAGAACGGACCTGCCCCCGCACCCGCACTTTTTCATTAAAAGCCTTAACCGCGTTCTGCCAGCCGAGTTGGGCCTGGGCCCGCTTATAAGACAACGTGGCGCTTCCGTCTCTCCTGGAGCCGGCCAAGACCACCGGGATGCGCTGCCCCGCCGCGGGAGGCTGATCGAATTCCGAGCGGGGCACAATGCCGTCGCGTTTCTCGCCAATGTCGACTAGAACTTCCTCCTGGCTGACCTGGATCACCTTGACCCAGGCAATCTCCTTATCGGCCAATTTCTTCGATACGGCCGCCTGTTGAGCCAGCAGGGCTTCCATGGTTTCATTCTCGATATCCATAACTTCTCCTAGGGTGGTTTAATTATAGTGAAAAAATAATATCCATGACTTTCTGGGCAAAACCCAGGCATTCGTCGCGATTCTCGACATTCCCCGCGAACTTAAGGCCGGGAGCCAGCCGCAGCTCAAAGGGACGAAGGCGCCAAAATTGGTCGCTGCCCAAAAATCGGGCGGGAATCACCGTGGCGCCGCTATAACCGGCCAAAAAGGCCACCCCGGCCTTAGGCCGCATGGGCAGCCCCGTTTTATTCCTGGTTCCCTCGGGAAACAGGCCCACGCAGGCTCCGCGCCGCAACAAATCGATGGAGGCGCGCATGGCTGCGACGTCGCCTTTGCGGTTCAAGGGAATGATCCCGGATCTCCTAAAATACCATCCTAAAAAAGGAATGCGGAAAAGCTCGGCCTTGGCCAAGCCGTAGGTATAACGCGCGGTGCCGGCGAGCATGATCAGCAAGAGGCCGTCGATCAAGGCGACATGGTTGGCGGCGATGATCACGGGGCCGCTCCGGGGCAGATGCTCGAACCCTGAAATCTTGGGCTTCCAAAAAAGCCGGACCAGCGTCCAGAGCAAGGCCTGAGATATGCGGCGCAGCCAGGGGGGCGAGTCAACCGGAAATTCATCGGGCATGCTGTTTTATATGACGCAAAATCTTGCGGCTCACTTGGCGCAGAGTCAGCTGGGTCGAATCGATGACGAGTGCGTCGGGGGCCTGGCTGAGGGGATTGATCTTGCGCTTGATGTCGTTAAGATCGCGGGTCAATATCGCCTCGCGGATTTTGCGCCGGTTGGCTGCTTGGCCCGCCGCCTTAAGCTGGCGGTAGCGGCGGCGAGCCCGCTCCTCGATTGAGGCATCCAGATAAATTTTAAAATTTGCATCCGGGAATACGTTGGTGGCGATATCGCGGCCCTCCATCACGATGCCACCGTCGTTTCCGAGCCTGCGCTGCAGCCGGCAAAGCAATTGGCGCACCCCCGGGTTAGCCGCCACCAGACTTGAAGACCGGCTGACGCGCTCATCACGGATCTGGGCGCTCACGCCCTGGCCGTCGATATAGGTTCGCAGCGTCGTTCCCTCCTCGGTCAAACGGAATTCCCAGCGCAGGCGCTTGGCCAGAGCCAGCACCTTTTTCTCATCATTGAGATCGACTGAGGCCTCAAGCGCCTTCCAGGTCAGGGCGCGGTACATCTCCCCCGTATTGATGAAATGATAACCCAAGGCCTTGCCCACAAGATGGCCGACCGTGGACTTGCCGACCCCCGCAGGGCCATCCATGGCGATGATCCAGCCCTTCTTCCGCTTTTTCAAACCGCGACCCCTAGGACTTGCTTAAGGGCCCCCAGCAGCGTCCGGTTTTCGGCGCGATTGCCTACGGAAATACGCACATGTTCGCTCAGGCCGTATTCATCCAACGGACGGATAATGACCCCGCGTTTAAGCAGCGCCTTAAAAAGCTCGCGGCCGGGGATAGGAGAGCGCGCGAATAGAAAATTAGTCGCGCCGTCCTGAACCGCGAAGCCAAGCTCGCGCAAGGAAACGCTTAAATTCTCGCGGCCGCTTAAAGCCAAAGCGACGCTGCGGCGCACGAAAGCCGCGTCTCTAAGAGCCTCGGTGCAGGCCTGTTGGGCGGGAAGGTTCACGTTGAATGGCATGCGGATGCGGTCAAGCCAGCTCAGTATTTCCGGATTAGCCAGGCCGTAGCCGACGCGCAAGCCCGCCAAGCCGTAAACCTTGGAGAAGGTCCTTAACACCACCAAATTGTCGTATTCCTTAAGCAACCCAGGCACGCTTTTTGGGTAATCATCCCACTGCGCGGCGAATTGGCAATAAGCCTCGTCGAGCACTACGAGGCAGGAGGAGGGGGCAGCGTCCAAGAGGCGGCGGACCTCCTCTTCGCTGTTATAAGTGCCGGTAGGATTGTTGGGGTTGGCCACGAAAATGATTTTAGTTCTGGCGCTGGCAGCCATGGCCATGGTCTGCAGGTCATGCGTCCAATCAACCATGGGGATCTCGAGAACGCGTCCCCCCATTAAAGCGGCCTGCTGGCGGAAGCGAATAAAACCATACTGCGACACGACAACGTCGTCATCCGGTTCGATAAAGGCCTCGCAGAGCAGGCGGATCAGCTCGTCGGACCCGTTGCCTACCACCACGCAATCGGCGTTAAGCTTGTGGAAGCGGGCGACGGCCTGGCGCAGTTGGGGACTGGCTCCCTCGGGATAAAGCGCGCATTGTTTTTCGGCCCGGCGATAAACCGACATCGCCCGGGGAGAGGGCCCCAGGGGATTCTCGTTGGAGGCCAGTTTTACGACGTATTTAAGCCCCAGCTCGCGCTGAACCGAAGCGATGGATTTGCCCGGCGAATAGGGGGTAACCCCGCGCAGGCAGCGTCTGGGAAGAATATCGATAGCCATCACGCATCAGACATTGACATTCGCGGCAACAGGCTTGATCGTCACAGGCGCGCGCCTAAGCGGCCTGACCCATTTAGTGAAGCTGGAGGGCTTAAGCGAATATTCATGAACCAGCCGCGCCACATCGGAGACGGAGCGGAAATTTTCCCAATCCAAACGCAATACGCGAACCCCGGCGCCTTCCATTTCCTGGATAAACTGCTCGTAGTTCTTCATCAAGGCCGTCAGGTAATCGAGGGTAATGGACTGCTCCATGGCCCGGCCGCGGGAATGGATGCGGGTAATGGCCGTCTCCGGCTTTATATCGAGATAAATCAGCAGTTGGGGGAAAACCAGCTCGCGCAGAACCATGTTGTCGAAAAGATCCAGATAGGTGTTGTAATCCAGATCGGAAATTATTTTATCGGGATGCGCGTTGAGCATGCGCGCGAAAATGGTGTCTTCCCAAATAGTCCGGTCCTGGACCACGCCTCGGATTTTGCCCAGGCTGATTCGGGTGACGAACTCCCGGTGCTGGCGGAAGCGATGATTGAGCAGCCAGACCTGCATCATGGTGCCGTAGCCCTTCATATCGCTGTAGAAACTGTCCAGATACGGATTGCCGTCCACTTCCTCCAGGATCGGCTCGAAATTCAGAGCCCGCGCCAAATCAGTCGTGAGCGTGGACTTGCCCACTCCGATGGTTCCCGCGATTCCTATGTATCCCTCTGCGAACATGTGATAGCCCCCGTTACGCCTGCGGCTTGAGCGGGCGTCAAACTTCTAAAAGAACTCTTTTAACCTAACCCCGGTTTTATTTCCTGCTCTATGCCCCTAAGCGCCAGCTTGACGTCATCCGGGCTGGAAGCGGCTTCCATGATATCCGCCTCGATGACCAGGCCATCCTTGAATAATTTGACCAGGGATTGATTAAAAGTCTGCATTCCGTAAAACTGTCCCTTGGCGCAGGCCTGGGTGATGCCGCTGGAATTATTTTCCTCGATCAGCTTCTTGACGTGCGCCGTTACGACCAGAATCTCAACCGCGGGGACGCGGCCGCCCTTGGTGCAGGGCAAAAGCCGCTGGCTGACCACGGCCCTAAGGCTCTCGGCCAACTGAATGCGGATCAAAGCCTGCTGGTGGGGAGGATAAAGATCAATGATGCGCGATATGGTCTGAATAGCATCGATAGTATGCAAGGTTGCGAAAACAAGATGTCCGGTCTGGGCGGCCGTCAGCGCCGCCGAAGTCGTCTCCAGATCGCGCATTTCGCCCACCAGGATGACGTCGGGGTCTTGGCGCATGGCCATGCGCAGGCTGTCCGCGAAGCTTTCGGTGTCCTCGCCGACCTCGCGCTGGCTCATGATGGATTTTTTGTCCTTATGGATGAACTCGATGGGATCCTCAATGGTGATGATGTGCTCGGAGCGCGTCTCATTGATATATTCGACCATCGCGGCCAAAGTGGAGGATTTCCCGGCTCCCGTGATGCCGGTGACCAGCACCAGCCCCCGGCTGTGGTCGGCGATCTTGCGCATGGTGGCGATGGGAAGACGCAGGTCCTGAAGGGTGGGGATATTGGTGGAAATCAAACGGATGGCCAAGCACAACCTTTGTCTTTGTCGGAAGGCGTTCACGCGGAAACGCGCGGTCTCTCCCGCCTGGAAGGAAAAATCGCATTCGCCGTGCTTCTCGAAAAGCTTCCTGGCTCTAGGGGTTACCACCGTCTGAAGCATTGCATCTACCTGGGCTTGGCTCAGCGGCTCGCCGGCCGCCTGGAGCAATTGACCGTCAACGCGCATATAGGCCGGCCCGCCGGCGCGGATGTGCAGATCGCTTCCTCTCTTGTCCACCAAGGTTTGCAACAGTCCCTGCAGGTCGAGTGCCATAGCTATCGCAATTTCCTCACTTTAAGGCGCATGAACGCCGGCTTGGTCAAGTCCTCTGGAAGGCCATCTGCCGAGGGCTGCGGCTCGCCCGGTTCCAATAGATGGTCGCGCCGCTGGGGATTAACTCCGTAAAGCTTCGGGCGAAAGCCCGCCCGCAAGAGATTGCGGGAGCGGCGCGGCGGAAATCCGGTGGCGATCACGGTAATGCGGATGGCGTCACCCAGCGATTCATCGTAGGCCTTGCCCATCTTGATCTTGGCGTCCTGGCTGGCCGCCCCCGCAATAAGCCCCATGGCCTCGTCTATCTCGGAGAGCTTGAGGGTCGCCTTGCGCCCCGTGATATTGACGATCAGCCCCTTGGCCCCGTCCATAACGACGTTTTCAAGCAAAGGCGAATGGATCGCCGCCTTAGCCGCCTTGGTGGCCCGGCCGGCTCCCGAGGCTTCTCCCAGGCCGATCAAGGCCTCGCCCGCGCCTTTCATTACAGCCCGGAGGTCGTTTAAATCCATGTTGATGGCGCCCGAGACGGTAATGACGTCTGAAATTGATTGGATGGATTTGCGCAGGACATCGTCGGCCAATCGGAAGGCGGATTCCGCCGTTGTATCGGTGTCGATGATATCGAGCAGGCGTTGATTGGGAATCACCAGCAGCGTGTCCACATTCTTGCGCATTTCCTGAATGCCTTGCTCCGCGATATTCGCACGGTTGAGTTTTTCGAAGTCAAAAGGCCTGGTGACGACCCCGACGGTTAAAGCCCCCATCTCTCGGGCCAGGCCCGCGACCACCGGCGCGCCGCCCGTTCCAGTGCCTCCCCCCATGCCCGCGGTGATGAATACCATATCGGCGAGCGTGAGCACTTCCCTAAGCTGCTCCCGAGACTCAAGCGCGGCCAGC
>MGUO01000198.1:0-10264 GCA_001800015.1 Elusimicrobia bacterium RIFCSPHIGHO2_02_FULL_57_9 | reverse complement strand
TGGCGGCATCACCCCCGACTCCCAGGCCCTTGGTCAGATTTTCGCCTACCTGGATGCGAACGGATGCCTCGCTGCGCCGCAAATCCTGGGCGTCGGAATTAGCCGCGATAAGCTCCACGCCCTGAATGCCTGCCTCGGCCATGCGATTGATGGCGTTGCCGCCCGCGCCGCCTACGCCGATCACCTTGATGACGGCGCGCGATTCCTGGATTTCCTCGGAAACTTGTATCTTCAAAATATATCCTCAAAAACGGAAGTGATCCGCCGCAGCCACATAGGCTTTTTACGGGAAATAAATCGGTTGAGCCCGCAACCCCAACGGACCTGCCGGGAAAAATGCAGCAGCCCCAGGGCCGTGGCATAGGTTGGATTCAACCACGGAGACTCAGCCTCGAAAAAGTCTGGATGCGCCATGCCCACGCGCACGGGCATGCCCAATATTTGCTCGGCCGCCGCGGTGGTCCCCCGCATGAGCGACCCGCCGCCCGTGATAACCGCTCCCCCTGAAACCACCAGATCCGCATAGGAAGAATTCTGCAAATCATCGGCGATCAAGGAGAATATCTCCTCGACACGGGGCAGGATAATGCCCATCATGGCGCTGGTTTTCACCTTCTGAAGGCTTCTGCCGTCCACGCCGTGAAAATCGATCTCGTTGTCCCCATTGAGCAGCGCGGGATGCGCGACGGCGTGCTCCATCTTTATTTTCTCGGCAGCCGCCAAGGAGGTCCTTAGGCCCACCGCCAAATCCCGGGTGATAAAATCGGAGCCGATGGCCAATTCCTTAGAATAACGGATGCTGCCCTCGGAATAAATGCCGAGAGAAATCGACTGGCCGCCGAAATCGATGAGCAGGCAGCCCAGGTCCTTTTCCTCGGGAGTCACCAGGACCTCGCCGACGGCAAGCAACCCGTAGATAGGCTCGATCACGGAAAAGCCGGCCTGGGCCACGGTTTTGATGATGTTGTTAAGATGCGCGGTCGAGGCGGTCACGATATGCACGTCGACTTCAAGCAGAGAGCCTTCCATACCCACCGGATGCGGCACGCCACGCTGGCGGTCGAGGCTGAAGCCCTGCGGCACGACGTGCAGAATTTCGCGGTCGGAGGACAAAGGAATAGCCTTGGCGTTGGCGACCACGGAATTTATGTCCTCGGCCGTGATTTCTTTATCGGTGCGCGCAATGTTGAAGGCTCCCCGATTATTGAAGGATTGCAGATGGTTTCCTCGCACGCCCATATACAGGCTGGCGACCATCTGTTTGGCTGCGGCTTCCGCCTCCTCAACGGCTTGGGTCACGGCCCGTGCGGTCTCATGGATGTTGATCACCACGCCGCCCTTGATGCCCCGGCAAGGGACGCTGGCCCCTCCCAAAATCTTCATGCGCTGATTGTCGGCATTCGGCGTGCCGATGAGGCAGGTGACCCGGCCGCTGCCCATATCCAACCCTGCAACGGATTCTTGTTTTGCCATACCTACTCCTTATATTCCCTAAGGACGGTATGACACCATCCAATATATTGGAAAGGTGCCATGCGTTATCTCCGGCCGGCGGGACGCGGCGGCGCAAGGGGCCGCAGCAATATTCTCCCATCTTCAAAATATCTCAAGTCGGCCGTCACTCCCCCGTCGAATTCGGACCGCGCCTTGATCAGCACTTCCCGCAAACGCTCCAGCTTCTCTCGCGTCCAAGCCAATTGGCCCCACTGAGCCCTGGTGCCGTCGGCCAATGCCGCTTCCCAACCATCTTCGCTGGAAATAAAACGCATGCTCTCCAAGGGCGAGAGCAGCGCCCCGGGACGGGCCGCCGCCGAAAGAAAACCGGCCAAGGCCTTAAGCTCCGCTGAATCGGCTTGCCCGGTTTCAAGAACCGGCAAGACGCCGGTGTAAAAGCCTGCCGGAGAAGAAAAAATCACCCCGTTATCACTAAGAAAACCCGCCGGCTTGCGGTTAATCTGAACCTGCCCCAAAGCCCGGCGCATGCTGAGATCGAATCGCAAGGTTTCCTTAAACCATGGCCGGTTAAAATTGATGGTTTCTAAACAAGGAAAACGCCGGCCCAACTCTTGCACTGTTTGCGCCGGGGAAAGCCGCGGCCTGTCGTTTAAAAAGGCCAGAACAATATCCCGCAATTCTTTCGGCACTCCCTGCACTTCAAAAGACCAAAAGGGAGGCGCGACGTCTATTTTTGGCCGCCGCGAAGAGAGCGCTCCCCAATCGAAATGCCTAAGCGTCGCTGCGGCTCCCACGCCCAGCATCAGCAGCGCGGCGATGGCGGCCTGCTGCCTGATCTTTTGGCCGCGCACCTTGGGCCGCAAGACAACGCGATGACGCATGAGCTTAGGGTTCACCGATCACCTTTATTTCAAGCTCAAGCTCCACGTTGAAGGCGGACTTGATTTTTTCTTGAATCCGGCGCGTCAACTCGAGCACATCCGAGGCCTTGGCGCCTGAAAAATTCTCGATAAAATTAGCATGCAGCGGCGATATCCGGGCTCCCCCGCAGACCATGCCCTTAAGGCCGGCTTGCTCGATGAGCTTGGCGACGAAAAGTCCGGGAGGATTCTTAAAAATAGAGCCCACGTTATAAGTATGGATGGGTTGAGTTTGAAGCCGTTTTTGCTGGCACTCTTGAACGCGTCTCATTATATCAACTTTATTTCCTGGTTTCAATTGAAGCACGCAGCCTAAAATGATGCGCCCCCCCAAATTGCTGGAGCGGTATCGAAAAACCAGCTCGCCGCGGGTTAATTTTTTGGGCGCCAGGATTTCCCGATCGAAGATTTCCACCTCTTGCACCAACGCCCCGATCTCCCCATCGCGCGTTCCCGCGTTCATGACCAGGGCCCCGCCCACCGTGCCCGGAATTCCCACCAACGACTCATCGCCGCCAAGGCCATTTTCCGCGCAGGCAGCCACCAACTGCGGCACGCGCACCCCGGCGCCGGCGGCAACGCGGCCATCCGGCAAAAATTCGAGCTTCTCGAAATCCCCCCGCAACCGCGCGGCAATGCCGCGCCAGCCTCCGTCGCGCACTAAAAGATTCGAGCCCCAACCCAAAAACATCAAGGCAACGCCGCTTGAGCCCGCCGAGCCCGCCAACGCGGCAAGCTCTCCCGCGTCGCGTATTTCAACATAAGCGTCGGCCGGGCCGCCGATGCGGAAAGTGGTGTAGCGGCTTAACGATTCGTCAAATTTTGCATGAGGCAATAATTTTTTAAGCTCAAGGCGCCACGGCGAATCCACGGCCTTTACTATATCAAAGAGTGCGGCGGGAAGGCTAAATGGTATTATGCCTTCGTGCCTCGCTGGATAGATCGCGCCAAAAGAAAACTAGGGTTTCTTTCCATCCCGGGCCTGCCCGGGTTTCTGGCCGGCATGAACGCGGCGGTCGGCGTCCTTGCCCTGTTTCGGCCTGATTTTCCCCGTCAACTCGCGCTTGATCCGGTATTGATCCGGCAGGGCGAGGTTTGGAGACTCATCACTTATATATTCGTTCCCCCGCCGCTGGCCCCGCTTTGGATGTTTCTCTGGCTTATCCTTTATTACAGCTATATGAGGATGCTGGAAAATGAATGGGGCGATTTCAAATTCACCCTGTTCTGCCTGATAGGGGCCTTGAGCACGGCCCTCCCCGCCCTAGCTCTCAATTTAGAACTGGGCAACACCGCATTCTCCACCAGCCTGTTTCTGGCCTTTGCCCGTATTAATCCCAAGTTCCAGATACTTCTGTTCTTTTTCCTCCCCGTCAAAATGAAATGGCTGGCGGCTCTCACCTGGGCCATGATCGGCTACAACCTTCTGACCGGCGGTTATGCGATTAGAATCGCCATCCTGGCGGGGCTAATCAACTACCTACTATTTTTCGGCGCCGAGCATAAAGCCGAACTGGAACTCATGTGGCATCACTGGCGCCATCGCGGGAAATTCCGATAAAAAAGTATAATAATTTCCATCATTTTTAACTGTCCCTATGGACAGTTGCGCGGGACTCTATGCCTAAAAATCTAGAAATAGAACTTTCCAGCGCCGTTTTGCGCCCCTGGAAAAAAGGCGATGAGAAATCGCTGGTGACTCATGCCAACAATAGAAAAGTTTCGATCAATTTGCGCGATGGGTTTCCCTACCCCTACTCCGCCAAAGACGCCCAAGAATGGATCAAGTCCGCATCCAAAATTAGACCCCTGACCATGTTCGCCATCGTGGTGAACGACCAAGCCGCGGGCGGCATCGGCATTCATTTGCGCAACGACGTGGAACAGCGTTCCTCGGAAATTGGCTACTGGCTGGGAGAAGCTTATTGGGGACAAGGCATCGCCACGGAAGCTCTTAAGGCGGTCAGCGAATATGCCTTCAAAAATTTCGATCTATGTCGGCTCTATGCGCCGGTATTCGCATGGAATCCCGCGTCGGCCAGAGTGCTCGAGAAAGCCGGATACAAGTTGGAAGGAAGATTAAAAAAGTCGATCACCAAGGACGGCAAGACCATCGATTCTTTCCTATACGCGCTTGTCCGCTAATGGCGCGCGGCGCAACGACTTGCCATCGAGTCGCTGGCCGAGGGAAACAGCGCTTTATTTTGGCGCCTATGGCTCAAATAGTGGAGAGCCGATGCTCCACGAGCCTTTACAGATTTTAGTAAAAAAATGCTAGCATCCCCGTAGGAATTACATGCGCTGCCTTGGCGATTTTTTCTCATCCTCGATCGGTCGGAAAATTTCGGTAGCGGCCGCCGGGCTGCTGTTGTGCTGTTTTCTCATCACCCATCTGGCGGGCAATCTCCTGCTTTTAGCCGGAGAAGGAACCTTTAACCATTACGCCGAAGTCCTGGAGGCAAACCCCCTGCTGCCTGCGGCGGAAATCGGCCTGGCCCTGATATTTCTGCTGCATATCATGGTTTCGCTCAAGCTCAAATACGAGAATAGACGGGCGCGGCCCGTTCCTTATGTAGTGCAGAAAGGCAAGGGCGGGCGCAGCTGGGGTTCCCGCGCCATGTTGGTTTCCGGGCTGCTGCTGCTGGCCTTTCTAGTCATCCACGTCAAAACTTTCCGATTTACCGAGCACAGAGAGAGCCTATACCGTCACGTCTTCGACGCTTTCCAGAACAAAGTCTACACCCTCTTTTACGTAGCGGCCATGATAGGCCTGGGCCTGCACTTAAGCCACGGCTTTCAGAGCGCATTGCGCACCTTCGGCGTGGGCCATTCCCGCGCTATGAGCGCGATTAAAAGAACGGGACTGATTTTGAGCGCGGCTATCGCCGCGGGTTTTGCCTTATTGCCTTTATGGTTCGGTTTTATGGCGGGAGGGGCGCGGTGAAGCTCGACTCCAAGATCCCATCGGGCCCCGTCGAAAAAAAGTGGGACAAGCATCGCTTCGATATAAAGCTGGTAAACCCGGCTAATAAGCGTAAATTCGAGGTCCTGATAGTGGGCACCGGGCTTGCCGGCTCTTCCGCGGCCGCTTCCCTGGCCGAACTGGGCTATAACGTCAAGGTTTTTTGCATACAGGACTCGCCGCGGCGGGCTCATTCTATCGCCGCCCAGGGTGGGATCAACGCGGCCAAAAACTATCCCAACGACGGCGACAGCATTTGGCGGCTCTTTTACGATACGGTCAAGGGCGGCGATTTCAGATCCCGCGAGGCCAATGTTTATCGCCTGGCCCAGATCAGTAACAATATCATCGACCACTGCGTGGCCCTAGGAGTGCCCTTCGCGCGGGAATACGGAGGCACCCTGGCCAACCGCTCTTTCGGCGGAGCCCAGGTTTCGCGCACTTTTTACGCGCGCGGCCAAACCGGCCAGCAGCTTCTCTTGGGAGCCTACAGCGCCTTAATGCGCCAGGTCGCGGCAGGACAAGTCAAGATATTCCCCCGGCGGGAAATGATGGATTTAATCTTGGTCGACGGCGCGGCTCGGGGCATAATCTGCCGCAATTTGGTCACCGGAGCCTTGGAATCCTATTGCGGCGACGCCGTTTTGCTTTGCACCGGGGGCTACGGCAATGTCTTTTATCTCTCCACCAATGCCTTGGCCTCCAACGTCAGCGCGACCTGGCGCGCCCACAAGAAAGGCGCGCTTTTCGCCAATCCCTGCTTCACCCAGATTCATCCGACCTGCATCCCGGTTTCCGGCGGCCAACAATCCAAGCTGACCTTGATGAGCGAAAGCCTGCGCAATGACGGCCGCGTCTGGGTTCCCAAGAAAGCCAATGACAAACGCTCGCCGCAGGCCATCCCGGAGGCTGAGCGCGATTACTATCTGGAACGCAAATATCCCAACTTCGGCAATCTTGTGCCTCGGGACGTGGCCTCGCGCAACGCCAAGCAGGTCATAGACGACGGCAGGGGCGTGGGCCGGACCGGGCTTTCGGTGTACTTGGATTTCGCCGATGCCATTAAAAGGATGGGCTTAAACGTCATCCGCGAAAAATATGGGAACCTTTTCGACATGTACCGTCATATCACGGGTGAAGACCCTTATCAGATTCCCATGCGTATTTACCCGGCGGTGCATTACGCCATGGGCGGGCTTTGGGTGGACTACAACCTGATGACGACGATCACGGGCCTTTTCTGCCTGGGCGAAGCCAATTTCTCGGATCACGGGGCCAACCGGCTGGGCGCATCAGCCTTGATGCAAGGCCTGGCCGACGGCTATTTTATCATCCCCTATACCCTCGGCAATTACTTCGCCGGCTCCAAATTGGGCAAGGTGGAGACAGGGCATGCTTCTTTTAAAGAAGCTGAAAAGGCCGTTTCGGCCGGCATTCAGCGCCTGCTTGCAATCAAAGGCAAGCGGACGCCGGCTGATTTCCACAAGGAGCTTGGGGCGTTGCTGTGGGATAAATGCGGAATGTCCCGCAACGATAAGGGCCTGAAGGAACTGCTGGCTCAAATTCCTCAGCTGCGCGAGGAGTTTTGGAAGAATGTGAACGTCACCGGCAGCGGCGCCGAGTTTAACATGACCCTGGAACGCGCCGGGCGAGTGGCGGATTACCTGGAATTCGCCCAACTCCTGGCCAAGGACGCCCGAGAGCGCCGCGAATCCTGCGGCGGGCATTTCCGCGAGGAGTACCAGACCGAGGACGGAGAGGCCAAGCGCGACGACAATAATTTTTCCCATGTCGCGGCCTGGGAATTCACCGGCACGGAGGGCGAACCCATTTTGCATAAGGAGCCTCTCGAATTCGAGAACGTGCACGTAGCCCAAAGGAGCTATGCTTAAAGTTTGCGAATGAATTTAACATTAAGGATTTGGCGTCAAAACGGGCCCACCGCTCAGGGCCGCTTGGTTGAATACCGCGTGGAGGATATTTCCCCGGACATCTCTTTCCTGGAGATGCTGGATGTGCTCAATGAAAATTTGGCCAAGAAAGGCGAGCAATCCGTGGCTTTCGACTCAGACTGCCGCGAAGGCATTTGCGGAATGTGCAGCCTGGTCATCAACGGCCAGGCCCACGGACCCGAAAGAGCAACGGCCACCTGCCAGCTCCATATGCGCAAGTTTAAAGACGGCGATATAATCACCGTCGAGCCGTTCCGCGCCAAGGCATTTCCCTCGGTCAAGGATTTAGTGGTGGACCGTTCGGCTTTCGACCGGGTGCTGGCCGCGGGGGGCTTTATCTCGGTCAATACCGGCAATGCCGTGGACGGCAACGCCGTCCTGATCTCAAAGGACAGGGCGGAAAGGGCTATGGATGCCGCCGCCTGCATCGGCTGCGGGGCCTGCGTGGCCGCCTGCCCCAACGCTTCGGCTATGCTCTTTGTCTCGGCCAAGGTCTCGCAGTACTCGCTTCTTCCGCAAGGGCAGCCCGAACGGGAAAAGCGTGTGCTGGCCATGCGCAAAGCCATGGACGCGGAAGGCTTCGGCAATTGCTCTAATGAAACGGAATGCGAAGCAGCCTGCCCCAAGGAAATCAAGATGTCCAATATCGCGCGGCTTAACCGCGAATACTTAAGGGCGACCCTCCTTTCCGAATGAGGCGCTAGATGGGATTGTTCAACGTATTCTCCAAGCCCAAGCGCGAAAAACCGCTGATTCTTCACATCGACGATGACGAGATCAACCGAGTTTTGGTGGAAGAAACTCTGGTACAAATGGGCTTGGACGTTCTAGGCTCGCCGAATGCGGCCGACGGGATACAGCTGGCTTTAAAAAACCTGCCCGACCTGATTCTTCTGGATATCGAAATGCCTGGGATCACGGGCTATGACGCCTGCCTCAACATCAAAGGCAATCCCAAGCTCGAGAAAATTCCAGTCTTGATGCTGACCGGCCTGGGCCAGGTAAAAGCAGTGGAAAAAGCCCTATCCTGCGGCGCCAACGGCTATATCTCTAAGCCTTTTGACTTAAACAGGCTCACCGCCACGGTGCGCAAGTGGCTTGAGAATCCCGGCGGCCAACATTGAATCAAGCGGGACGCGCTTGCGGCGAAGCGACCCTGCTCAGAAGGGCTTGAATTTCAAATGGCTTCAGCAGAAAGTTTTCCAATCCCGCTTCCCGAACCCTGGTCTCATTTAAGATATCTCCCGATACCAGGATAACCCGCAATTCCGGCTCAAGGCTTCTCAATTGCCGGGCCACGGCAATGCCATCCGGCCCTTCTCCGAGGTCCACGTCGATAATAGCCACATCAAACCGCCCGGCCTCAAAGGCTTGCAGGGCCTCCTTGCCGCCGGTGGCGGCCTGGACCATCCAGCCCGCCCTGATCAAAAGCCTCGCAAGCACTAAGCGCGTCAATTCCTCATTATCCACGACCAGTGCCTTCATTAATTAAGCATAACCGAATCACACTAAATGTCAATAGGACATTATATTTATATTGTCTATTAGGATATTTCACCATTCATGTAATAGCCGTAATATGTCTGACGGGCATGGACGAGAGAAAAATAATGGCGGGGATCGCCTCCGCCGTGCGCAAGCGGCGCAAACAAGCGGACCTGACCATCAGCCAACTGGCCGAGCTGGCCGGCATTGATGCGGGATTTCTTGCTTACATAGAAACTGGGAAGAAAATGCCCAGCCTGCTTACCGCGGCCAAGCTCGCCAAGGCCCTGGATATCCCGCTTTCTGAGTTATTTCGGGACGTTCCCCAGCAACGGGCCGCGCCGGAATACAAGCTAAAGCAAAGACTGAATTCTCTTTTTCACGACCGCACTCCCGTTCAGAAAGCCGAACTGTTGGACGTTTTAAAGGAGCTTGAAAACCCCAGGAGGGTTAAGGCTCTGCGGCAAATCATCCGCAAATAGCGGCTTCAATCCGGTTTAGAATGTGCCCCCTCAACATCGAGGTGAGCTTACCGCACTCTTATGCACGGTCCCGGGCGAAGTCAAAATTTATTTAGTCAATTTTTCTCTTTTCTTTGCCTCCTAAAAATATCTTAACACAAGGCCCTGTCGCGGCCTAGCGCAACAAGCTTCCGACCCATGGGCCTCCTTTCTTTGTGCCTAGCCTGTACCAAAAGGACCCCTAAAAGCCGCAAATAGGCGCAAGCAACAACAAAGACCCTGCGACCTCTATCCGACGAAAAAGCTTCGGGGTATTCGGGCTTGAACCGAAAACCTCTTGGTCCCAAACCAAGCGCTCTACCAATTGAGCTATACCCCGATTTGCTGATTTTACAACAATAAGGGGCAGCGCTTGACAGGATCAGGCAAACTTGTTAAAAATATTTTAGCTTGATGACCTCGCGGCGATTCAGCCATTCCCTGAAAAGGTTCGGCGCGCTTTTGTGCCTGTTTTCGCTTTTTGCGCAAGTCGCGCTTCCGGTCGCCCACGAATGGCAGACAGCCGTTGCCGAAGCGGCCTACCATCACGACGGCTCTTCTGCTTCGGACGCCGCAATAGAGGCGGATGCTGGTGATTCCGGCTCTCGACATCACCATCACGATCCGGCCTCATGCCGTATCTGTCCGGAGCTGTCGTCTTTCCGGCACGCCGTTCCTCTTCAGTCGTATTCCTTCCATCCGCCGACACCCAAGTTGACGGCTGTATCCGACGTTTCTTCTCCGCGCATTTCCTTTACGGATCGAGGTGGCGCGTCCCCCCGCAGTCCTCCTCCGGCGTAACAACAGCCTTCCAGGCCGCAGTTGCCTGACCAGGTCTTGTCACCAAGGAGGAGAAATGAAGCATCAGTCATCGTCTCAATTGCTCGAATCGTACTCACCACCGAGGATTTCACGTCAAATCAGGAGATTATTTTTCAGCATCATCTCCCTGGCCGCAGCCGCGGTCCCGGCTTACACGCAGGTTGAACA
>MGUO01000197.1:5501-7007 GCA_001800015.1 Elusimicrobia bacterium RIFCSPHIGHO2_02_FULL_57_9 | reverse complement strand
ACCCGGGCCGCTTCCAGGCGCTGCGCGATCTGGGCGGCCGAAAACCCTTCGGGAACGGCCACTTTAACGCCGGCGCTGCCGGCTTTAAGCTCGCGCAGGACCGAAGAGAGCGGCATATTGCGCCGCAGGCGGTAAGTCCCCGGCTTAAGCTTCTTATCGACACCCGAAAGGCCCGCGGCCAGACGAAACAGCATCTTAAACCGGACGACGCCGTGTTGCTCAAGGAGGGCACCCGTCTGGGTGGCGGAAAGCCCCGAGGGGATGGTCACATCAACGACGTCTCCTTGGCGCAGCCACCAAAGACCGGCGATAGCCGCGACCGCCGCAATGACGGCGAACTTGGCCGCGAGCCGCCGCACTAGCCTCCGACCCCGCAACGGCGCAAGGCGGCCCGCACGCGCGCCAAGAGCTCTTCGGGATTAAAGGGCTTGGTGATATAATCATCAACCCCGAAATGCAGGGCTTCGAGCTCATCATCGGACTTGGCCTTGACGGTGAACATCAGGATGGGGATATCCTTGAACTCATCCAAGGAACGCAGGGCGCGGCAAAAGCCCTCGCCGTCCATCCTGGGCATCATCCAGTCCACCAGCGCCAAATCAGGAGAGAAGTTCTTCAGCGCCACCAACGCCTCTTCCCCGTTGGACACAGCCAACACCTCGATGCCGGCGGCGCTCAAGACATCGCGCACGATCAGCCGGTAATCTTCCTCATCATCCACCACCAAGACCTTGGTCGCCATATCAGTCGTTCTCCTTTTATCCGGCCGCCGGCAGCGAAAATGAAACTTGCGTCCCCTGGCCGGGGGCCGATTTAACCTCCATCCTTCCGCCATGCTTCTCAATGATGGACTTGCAGATGAAAAGCCCGAGGCCGGTTCCCCGGTTGCCGCCCATGCGCTGAGCCGCGTTTTTGCCTTGAGAAAAAGCCTGAAACAGCCGCGCGATGTCTTTCTGATCCATACCCAATCCCGTATCCTGGACAATCAGCTCTATCCAACGGTGCCCCTTCTCGCGGAACTGCTCTGCGCAAATCGCGATGCGACCCCCCGAGGGAGTAAATTTCAGGCTGTTGGAGATCAGGTTCACGAGCACCTGCCTGATTCTTTCCGAATCACCCAAAACCGGCGGGATGTGATCAAGACGATGCTCAAGCCCCACACCCTGCCCTTTGGCCTTGACAGCGAAGAATTGGCAGGCGTCGCTTACCACGACTTCCAGGCGCATGGGCGCCATGGCGCACTCCAGGCCCCCTTTCTCGACCTTGGCGGCGTCTAGAAGATCGCTGACGAATCGGTTTAAGCGCTGCACATTGATCTGGATGCGCTCCAGGTATTCCCCGCAGGCCATGATGTCGGTATAAGAGCCTGATTTAAGCTTGGTGCCGATGAGAGTAAGAAAGCTCTCGATAGCTCCCAGCGGGGAGCGCAGCTCGTGAGTGACGGATAAAACGAAGTTTTTCTTGGCTTCGTCGAACTCCTCCAGCCTCTCCGACATGCTGTTAAAG
>MGUO01000197.1:0-5478 GCA_001800015.1 Elusimicrobia bacterium RIFCSPHIGHO2_02_FULL_57_9 | reverse complement strand
TTGGACTCCCATTCAAGCCTCGCTCCCAGCTTGCCGGAACCGATATCCTTGGCCAGGCTTGCGACGGAATAAAGGGGAGCGGTCAAGGCCCGCGCCAGCCACCAGGAGATCGTCACCCCGACAAGGGAGGTAATGCCCCAGATTAAGAAAATAATGTCCTGCAGGCGCCGGCGCGATTCCTGGAGGGACTGCTCCAGCACATCCTCGTCTATTCCCAAGCGGATCGAAACCCGGTAGGCGCTATTGGCGGGATCCGCAATCTCAAGCTGCCGCTCCAAGGTGCGCTGGGGAGCGGGCGATTCGCCCAGGTTGATGCTGCGGAGGCGCTCGCCGGTCCTCCATTCCATGCGGGCATAAGCCAGGGCTGGGTATTGAGCCTTGAGGAAGTTGACATAACTGACCAGCTGCAGGTCGTCTTTCTGAAGCAAGGCATCCAAGGCCACCCGTGAGACGGAATTCTCTATGACCTTGGTGGATCTCTCCATGTCCGCGCGTTTGTAGGACTGATGAACCAGGACAATGCCGTAGCCGAGCAGGCTCATGGAACCCATCAGCAACAGGCTCATCGCGAGGATCAGCTTGTTTTTAATGGTCATCGCTTGTCTCCGCTTTGCAGCAGCTCGGCCTCGACGCGCTTAAGGGCCCGGCGCGCCGAAACGCTGTCCGGCTCCCATTCCAGCATTTTGCGGAACATCCGTGCCGCCTCCGACAGCCGTCCCTGGGCGTATAATTCCACGCCCGAGTCATAGAGACGCTCGATGTCCCGCGGGGTGGCCGTGGCCGGCGACAGCGCCTTGGTGGGGGCTTTGGGCTTTTTCTTCATCATCGCAACCAAGCTGGTGATGGCGCCCTGCAGCGTCTTCTTGGCCGCCGGATCCTGCTCCAGCTCATAGGCGGAATTCAAGGCTTTGAGCGCCTCCGGGAACTTCTTAAGGCTATAGTAAGCCGCCCCCATCCGCTTATAAGCCAAGCCATTGGCCCCATCGATTTTGAGCACCTGGTTCGCTAATTCGATAACTTTACCATATTCAAGCTGCGCGAGGGCCACCTCCATAAGGGCCATCGGACCCGCGATGGCGGTCGCCGTGGAGGGAGCCGCCGGAGCTTGCGCCGTCGTCGAGGATATTCCCGCGGCGGGAGCCGTGGGCGTGCTGACAACCACCGCGGGGGCCGGCGCCGGAGCGGAAGGTCGCCTTAAACCGCCGGCCGTTTCGAGGGCCTTAAGCAAGGTTTCCAGCCGGGCTTGCTGGGGATTTAAGCTTTGGGCATAGTCGATATAACCCAAGGCCTTTTTATCCTGGCCCGCCAAGAAGCTGATGATGCCTTGGTAGAGCGCCGCCTGCACGGCATCCGTGGCGAAATCACTGACCTCGGCATAGATGTCCGCGACGATTTTTAGGCGCCCGCGCTGCTCGGCCAGCCTGCTATCCGCGGGATTGAAAGCCGCGGCCTCATCCAGCTTGACCAAAGCCGAAGCGAAGCGGCCCGCCGCGGCCGCCTTGCCGGCTTGCTGCAGGAAGTGCTCAACGGCCGTGCGCTTAAACAGGGCGTACTCCTCGGTTTGATAGCGGAATTCCGGCGAGCCGATCTCGGATAATTCCCGCATGTTCTCAAGCAATGCCTCGGCGAAAACCGGTTCGGCCTGGCGCGCATTGCCGAAACGGAAGCTAATCCCCAGACGGTGGGATCCATAACTGCCCGTGAGCCCGCCTAAAGGCAGGGCAAAGCCATAATCGAACTGCATCCGGTAAATCTTGTAGGACAAGCCCAAGGCGATCTGCCGGGTGCTGCGCGTCCCCACCCCCAATGAGCCCCGTATTCCAAATGTTCCGTAGACCAGAGTAGGGAGCCATTTTTCGGCTCCCACGGCCAGGACCTTATCCATGGAGCCATCCGGCGCATGGTTGAAGTCAAGGTCCGAAGACAGCGTGGAGAAGGGCGTCTTGTAAGCGCCTCCCAGCTTGTAATTGCGCTTCAGCTTGTCGCTGTCATTGCCGGAGAAGGCGATATCGGGCTCCAGAAAATGCTGCATCATAAGGCCCAAGGTCCAACGCGGCTGGACCCGGTAGAGAAGGCCGAGGTCCACGTCCATGTTGGTTTTAGCGGCATTCTGCAGCACCGGATCCACCGCGCCGCTCACCACGGCTCCCGTGGGCCCCAGAGGGTTATTAGCAGCGCTTGTCGTACCAAGCCCTCGATTCAGGTATTTAAGATTAATGCCGCCGTAGAGCTTGTTGGGATGCTGCTGCGCAAACAATGCCCGGCCGTAAGAGCCGTAGATCACGGTTTCACGGTAGAGGCTGTCCAAGCTCAGATAATTCCAAGCCAGCCCAACAACCCCTTGATCCCCGCCTTTGAGGGGATGGGCATACCCCAGGAAGGAGTTCTGCAGGTTGGAATTATCGCTCATGCCGGTGAGCAGCTTGGAATAGCTGGTCGCCAACTCAGGGCGATAGAGCAAGCCTAAGCCCGCCGGGTTGTAATGGACGGCGTAAGCGTCGTCGGCCACCGCCGTGAAGGCGGAGCCCAAGCCCGTCGCCCGGGCGCCCACGCCGATATCCTCGTAGGCCGCGATCGCAATGCCGATTGGTGCTGAGGCAACCAGCGCCGCGATCAACAAAACTTTCGTGAGCTTCAGGACGTTATTTTTCATGTTATCTAACCACCACCAGGGAGCCCGTGAAGGACAGGCCCTCCGCTTTGATCTGATAGACGTAAATTCCGCTGGAAACAATCGAACCGTTGGAGCGGGCGTTCCAAATCATATGCTGAGGCAGATTGCCGAGCGGGCAGCCTGCCGTCGGCAAGCGCCTCAATTCGAGCCGGGCCACCTCGGCGCCCAAAAGGCTGAATATTTTTCCCTCGACGTCCGAATCGCTGAAATTGTCGAAGCAGAAAATGGCAACGTCGTTTCTGCCGTCCGAATTGGGCGTCAAGACGCGGGAAAGCGGCCCGTTAAAACGAAAAGCGGCTGTTTGAGCGATCGCGGTCGCCCAAAGGACAAGGATTACTGCCGCCGCCGCTGCGATTTTGATTTGTTTCATTGTTTTTCTCCTCATCTGGCTATCACGATGCTTCCGTTGAAAGTCTTGCCGTCGCCCCTGATCTGGTAGTAATACACGCCGCTGGTGACTACGCGGCCGTTCATCCGGCCGTCCCAGGTCAAGGTGTTGGGCACCAGGCCCGGCGTCATAGTGCCGACGACGGCGCCGTGCAAGTCGTAAATTTTGCCCGCCGGCGTCACATTGTTCGGGCCGGAGTCGTAGCCGAAGATCAAAATATCGTTGAGGCCGTCGCCGTTGGGCGTGATCACGCGGCTGGAAAGATTGGAAAGGTCGAAGACGGCGCCGTCGGAACGCAGCAGGGAGCGTATCTGATAGGTGCCCAGATTCGGGCTTTCCACCAATACGGTCTGGTCGGCGGCATTGATTTCGCCGTACATTTTCTTGAACTCCACCCCGTTATCCCAGTAAATGCCGAGATTCTCGCTGCGCAGGGCGGCCGGGACCGGCGCGCCGCCCGAGGTGGCGTAGCGCAGAACGATGCGGGCCGGCCTAGGCAGATAGAAGTTATCCAACTCCATCACGCCGTTAAGCAGAGGTCTGAACTCCACCGATTTAAGGATGGCGCCGCCGACATCTTCCGGCCTAGAGCGCCGCGAGATCATGATGTCGCCTCCCATCCCATTGTTTACAGCGTTGAGCGCCGAAGCCTGGGCCGTGTCAAGCACCATGCGGCTTAAGCAGTCATCCAGGAAGAAATTCATCTCTCCCAGGCTGGAGATAGATAAAGTAGCGGTGGAGAGGCCGGCGCTGTTGTAGGAGCGGATGCGGTAATAATAGGCGTTGCCGCCGGTGGTATCCGTGAAGGGTGGAGAAGCCGCCGCGCCGCTGGAAAGAGCGCTGAAGTCAGGCACGCAGATATTGGTCGAACGCAGAATCTGGTAGCCCGCCAATTCATCGGAAGTCGGCGTGCCGGTGCTGTCGAATAAAGTTCCCTCTTCGAAGCGGGTGACCGCCGACCAGTTGAAAGTGACGGTATTGCTGGACGCTACGACGGTCAGGCCGATAGGCTCCATGGGCGGCAGATTAAAGGGCTGCGCGGAAACAACCGGCGTAAACAGGCTTTCCAGCCCGAAAGCGTCCCTGGCGCTGAGGCGGTAGTAATAAGTCGTCAACGGCGTTAAAGGCTTATCCGTGTAGGCGAGAGCCGCGGTGGTGGCGATGGCGACGAAATTAGAAGATGGCTGCGTGGAACGATACA
The DNA here is from genome assembly GCA_001800015.1 of Elusimicrobia bacterium RIFCSPHIGHO2_02_FULL_57_9. Taxonomy (GTDB): domain Bacteria; phylum Elusimicrobiota; class Elusimicrobia; order UBA1565; family UBA9628; genus O2-02-FULL-57-9. The sequence continues at coordinate 1,215 of MGUO01000197.1, read as the reverse complement.
GCCGGAAGAAGGCGAAATTAGCTTTCGAGGCCGCGGGCAAGTCGCTCCAGCTTAACAGCGCCTTATTGATCCCGGCAATGACGGTCAGGCCGGTTGGAGTCGCCGGCAGGTTCTCCGGCAAGGCCGCGGCGAAATTGTTCACGTTCCAGTTCTGGGCCGGGATGCGCCGCCAGGAACCTTTGGCCGAGGGCAGGCCGGAATCCATCTGGCGAATGGCGAAGTAGTAAGTCACCCCGGGCTCAAGCCCGGTCAACACGAAGCCCGCCAAACCGCCGCCGGGGCCGGGGGCCGGGATGGTCGCGGTTGAGAAAATCGAGAGCGGGAGCGCCAAGGCAAATTCTTCGTTGTTGGAAATCTGGTTTAAGGACGACACCCTGATGTCATAGGCGGTGGGCAGGGTAATACCGCTGCGTCCGGGTTCGGTCCAACTCAAATTAATGCTGCCCGCGGTAAAGCCCGTCTGGGCGGTCGCATCCTTGATCGCGGCGATGCCGCTAGGGACTACCCCGATGTTAAGCTGAGCCTTGTCGGAGGCAAAAGCCGCTCCCGCCGCCCCGAGTATCAGGGGCAGCAGAAGCCCTGCGCCGACGATCGCTCTAGCCCTCATAGCCTCCCGTTATTTTTTCTCCGTGCTCACGAATAACCGGTAATACTCGATCAGCGGTTGCGGCGTTCCTAAAACTTCGACAGACACCGTAAACACCCAGCGCCGATCGCGATAGCGCTGCTGATCCGGGATTTGCAAAAACAAGGCCGCTTCCCCGATCTTGCCCGGCCCTACTTCCACGACAGGAGCGCTCAATTTCAAGAAATGTGCATTGGGCGCCGGCGCAAAGGGTTCCCGCGCCGCCAAATCCTCGGTCGGCTCGCAAGACAAAGCCAACACCGCTTTCTGCTCGCCCAAGTTGGCCAGTTTAAGCGCGATCCTGCGTCTGCCTCCCAGCCGGACCCCCTCAAGGCGCTCTTCCCTACGCCCCAGCTTAAAGACCGCAGCCTTATGCCGCTTGGCCTTGCGGCGGGCCTCGTCAATTTTCCGGCGGTCGGGGCTTACGCGCAGAAGCAGACGGGAAGCAAGGTGCAGCTTTAATCCTCTCACGCTCTGCGCCTTGCTGATCCATTGCACCTGATACTGTCCTTCCATGAGGCTGAGGTCAGCGGGCAGGGCGATCAGCCCCAGACCCTTGGCTTGTTCTCCCGGTTTGAGCTCATGCTTCT
>MGUO01000196.1 GCA_001800015.1 Elusimicrobia bacterium RIFCSPHIGHO2_02_FULL_57_9 | reverse complement strand
CCTCCTTAAGGCGCAGTCCCGTGGGCAAGGGACTGCGCCTTAATGAGGGCAGCGATGTCACCCTGGCAGCCATCGGCAACCGCGTGCATCCCGCCTTGGAAGCCGCGCAACTGCTCGGCGATATGGGGATTTCCGCGGGCGTGCTGAACATGCGCTTTGTAAAGCCGCTGGATCAGGCTTTGCTTAAAGCCGCGGCGGCGCAGACGCCCGCTCTGGTGACCATCGAGGACAATGCCCTGGAAGGCGGCTTTGGCAGCGCGGTGCTTGAAGCATTGGCCGCCGACCAAGCCCCGCAAGCCCACGTCCTGCGCCTCGGAATTCCCGACCATTTCATCGCGCACGGCGCGCCGTCTCTGCTTTACGACACCGTGGGCCTTTCCCCGCAGAAAATCGCCCAAAGAGTCGGCGAGTGGCTGCGGCCCCGGACGGTCAACGGCCGGCGCCCGGAAAGGGCGGCGGCCATCGGAAGCTGACATGCAAGCGCAAACAAGCCCTTCGATTAAAATCGACAAGTTGATATTGGCCCGGCTGCGCGGGTTTTGCGCCGGCGTGGTACGCGCCATAGACGTCGTGGAAAGGGCCTTGGAGGTCTGCGGCGGCAAGGTTTATGTGCGCCATGAAATCATCCATAACCGCTACGTGGTTGAAGGCCTGCGCGCCAAGGGCGCGGTATTCGTCGAGGATTTAGCTGAAGTTCCGGCCGGATCCTGGCTGATTTTTTCCGCGCACGGCGTAGGCCCGGCCGTGGTGCAGGAAGCCAAGGATCGCAAACTTAACATTATCGACGCGACCTGTCCCTTGGTGACCAAGGTGCATTTGGAAGCGATCTCCTATGCCAAGCGCGGGCTTACCATCATTCTTATCGGCCACGACGATCATGTGGAGACCATCGGCACCATGGGCGAGGCCCCGGAGCATATCCGGGTGGTCGGCAGCGTGGAAGACGCCGAAAAGGTGGAGGTCCCCCATCCCGATAAAATCGCCTATCTGACCCAGACCACATTGAGCCTCGATGACACGCGCGAAATCGTCGCGGTGCTTAAACGCCGTTTTCCCAATCTTAAGGCGCCGTCGAAGGATGATATCTGCTATGCCACCCAAAACCGGCAGAACGCGGTCAAGGCCATGGTTCCCTGCGTGGATTTGCTGCTGGTTCTGGGCGCTCCCAACAGCTCCAACTCGATACGACTTTGCGAAGTCGCGCAATCCAAGGGCATTCGCTCTTACTTAATAGAACGCGCTTCCGACATCAAGGACGAATGGCTCGACTCGGTGCGCACCCTGGGCCTGACCGCGGGGGCTTCGGCTCCCGAAATACTGGTGCAGGAAGTGGTAAAACATTGCCAGCAACGATTCTCAGTCAAGCAGGTTGAAGAATTCGAGACCGTTGAGGAGGACGTACATTTCTCCCTGCCTTACGAGCTCGAACAACTGGTCCAAAATAAAAAAGGCTGAAAATGCGCGTTGGTCAATGGCTGCAACCGCGGCACGCGAGCGTGGAAGTTTTTGAAAAGGATTACCCTCAGGTGGATTTCTCGGGCCTGGATCTTTATTGCCCGGGCTGCAAAGTTCCCTTGAAGCTGTCGCGCCGCTCTGCGGCCGGACGCCTGGCGGGCTGGTGCAAAAAATGCAATCGCGCGGTCAGCCCATGACAGAATCGGAAGAACTGACGCAGAAGTCCTTTCTCGACGTTGAGGAAGTCGTCGAGGAAACCGAGGAGAAGGAAGAAAAAGACCCGCGCAAGGTCAAGCAGCGCAAGCCCCCGTCCGACGGCCTTTGCCGCCGCTGCGGCGAAAATAAGCCCATCAACCGCCTAATGCTCTGCTATCCCTGCTGGGTCAAAACCGTTTTGGAGGCGCGCGGCTGGCGGGAAGGGATGCCCCATCCCGACGATTGCGGCTGCTCGGGACTGGGCGCGCACTGCGAGCGCTTGTCCGAAGGCAATTAGCACCTTAAGTCACTTCCCGAATAGGCCCAGGCTATGCTAAAATAATCGTCGTGACGCGCGAAAAACCCTCCCTTACGAAAAAAGATTTAGAACCATTAGCCACGAAGGCCGAATTGGATGCCGCCGTGGCAGTTCTCGCCACAAAGGCCGAACTAAAAGCCGCAGTGGAACCCTTGGCGACAAAGGCGGAAGTGAAGAAACTTGCCTTCGAAATCGTCAAAAATAATGAGAAAATCGACAAGGTTCGTGATGAACTTAACATAAAAATGGACGTCGGTTTTTCCCGCGTCATGCATGCCATAGACTCTTTCGCTCGAAAGGGCGAAAATTACGATCGTTCCTCGATTCTTCACGGACAATCCTTGACGGAAGCCCAGGTTCAACTCAAAGACCATGAACGGCGGCTTGCCGTTCTGAAAGCAAAGTCATAATCGCAATAATCGCATCGTCCTCCAAGTTCCCCGACTTTTGAAGCTACCGTCTCTGTGGATAGGACTTCCGTCCTATCCATTATATAGGTCTAAAGACACCTGCCGGAAACCTGGCATTCCTTGTAAACTACTGACTGATATGGCGCGATTATTTGCGATTGGGATGCTGCTCTGCATCATGTCATTCCCGACATCAGCAAAAGCAATAGGATCTGGAACAGAGCAGTGGAATAAATCCTTAATGGAAATTAGAACCCTTCAGAGTCAAATTGCCCCCCCCACACACATGCGGAGTTCCGCTAAAAAAGAGAAATGGCGGCTGCTGACTTCTGGAGAGGTACAACTTCTCAAAGAGATTTTTCAAGATGGCATCGATTATTCCAAGGTGCATGTTCATCGCGGAAAATGGTGGCCGCTCCAACCAGATGAAGCGGTCATGACCCCTTTAGGAAATATTTATTATCCTCCGAACCATCCGTGGTATAGCGAGGATTTCTCCGAGGCATCTTTCAGTCAACAATACTGGTTCATACATGAGATGACCCATGTATATCAATATCAGCAGGGCGTAAGTGTTATTAACCGAAGGCTATCAGAGGGTGGAATCTATGATTATCGTAAAGAGCCCGATAAATCATTAAACGAATACACCGTGGAGCAGCAAGGGATGATAATTGCCGATTATTTTCGCTGCACCCGCCAAGAATACAGCCGGGTTAATAAAGATTATTGCAAAACCGGATACGAGCCGGCATTGTCTAAGTTTTTCAAGGATCCTAATTATTTAAGAGATGAGGAAAAGAATCGGTTTCTGCTCCAGGGAAACCCTCAACAACAGTCCGAGTTGCTGGACCGAACCCTGGCCAGCTCGTTTGGGGATAATATAGAGGAGAAACATGAATAAGAACTGGCTCATTATCGGCTTGGCGGCCTTATCCTGGCCAAACCATGCCTTTGCCTGGTCTTTTCTGCCGCATAAAGTCATCGGACAACTTGCCCAGAACCGCTTAAGCCCCCGCACTCTGGAGAAAGTGAATGATCTGCTGGGTCCAAACATCGGCCTGGCAGACATAGCGGCCTGCGCCGATCAGATGCGCGGCGGCCCGATCACTTGCGCCGGCGCCTTCCGCGTGCCCTCTCTGCCGGCCAGCTCGGCCTGGCATTACATCAGCATTCCCATCGATCATTCCCCCTCCGAGAACACCCTGGGGCAGTACTGCAAGAAGGGCTGCGTGGTCGACGCCGTCAAGCAGAATTTAAAAACCCTTTCCGACCCATGGACCTCGCGCCACCAGAAGCAAATCGCCCTGATGTTCGTGGTTCACTTCGTGGGAGACCTGCATCAGCCGCTGCACGACTCCTCGGAATTTTACCGCGACGCCCAGGGTGGAGACGACCGGGGCGGCAATAATAAGCCGGTTACTTTTATCCACAAGCCGACCAATTTGCACTCGCTCTGGGACGGCATGGTCAAAGAGCGCGATATCATGCAATCGACCAATATAGAAAAGTACGCCGAATGGCTGGAGAACGGCGATAAAGGCATCGCGAGGAAAGATATTTCAACCTGGCTTAAAGGAGACCTCGTCGCCGGCCCGGCTCTGGAAAGCTTCGCGATCGCGAAAGGTATTTATAAAGAATATAACAAGGACTGCACCGCCGCCATCGCAGGAGACGATAATTGCGGGCACAATTTCAAGGGGAAATACCGCGACGCCATGCAGCCGGTGGTCATGGAAAGGATGCAGCAAGCCGGGGTCCGGCTGGCCGCTATGCTTGAGCAGGCTCTGATGCAGGCCCCTTAAATTACTTGAACACCGTCCTGCGGTAGTGCGCCAATTCCGCGATGGACTCGCGAATGTCTTCCAAAGCCTCGTGCTGCTTGCTCTTCGAGTAAATATACTTCTGCCCGGGATACCAGCGCTGGACCAGTTCCTTGACCGTGCTCACGTCGATGGAGCGATAATGGAAATAATCATGCAGGCGCGGCATGTATTTGACCAAAAAGCGCCGGTCCTGACCGATGGTGTTGCCGCAAAGCGGGGCTTTTTTCGGCGGGCAGTATTGCGAGATAAATTCCAGGGTCCGGGATTCGGCCTCCGCCATGGTGATGGGCGATTTCCTGACCTTTTCGCTCAGCCCTGATTTGCTATGCTGTTCCACGCACCAAGGGTCCATCCCGGTCAGGATTTCGTTGGACTGATGCACGGCCAGCGACGGCCCCTCGGCGAAAACATTAAGATTGCTGTCGGTGACGATGGTGGCGATCTCGAGAATGGTGTCTCTTTCCGGCTCAAGACCGGTCATTTCCAAATCCAGCCAAGCTAAATTTTTCTCATCCTGGGCCATGGGGGGCATCATATCATATTCCCCCAATAGCGGACTTTTGCCCCCCTGGTAAATCTGGGCTTTATGTTCTACACTACTAGAAAGAGAAGAATCAAGCAATTATGAAGAGTCGAAAAGTTAGATTGAAATTTTCAATCACACCGTTAGTCTTTCGGTATACTTTAGCAGGCTTGCTGCTATCCGTTTTTACCACGGAGCTGGGCACTGAAAACGTCAATTTAACCACCTATTATCCCGCCCCTTCCGGGGTTTATACCCGGATGATTACCACGGGCCAGACTGTTTTGGCCAGGGATGCTGGCGCTAACGTCGGCATCGGGACGGCGGCGCCGGCGACCAAACTGGATGTGAGCAACCCCGCCATAGTAGATACGTGGATCCGCGTAATAAGCGGCAACGGCAGCGGAATTCTGATCGGCTCGTGCAACGGCGGAACGGAGTCATGTCTCCATCAGACGTCCGCCACAAACTGGACTTTTCGGCGCCAGGATGGTGCGGTGCAGATGGCAATCAATAACAACGGCAACGTCGGCATCGGGACGGCGAGCCCGGGAGTCAAACTGGAGGTTAACGGGGACATCCGGGGCGCGCGTGTTTTCAACGCGGTCTATGCCGCCCCATAAGCGTCTTATACTTTTAGGAGCCGCGTTGCTGATTTCAATACAGGGCGGTTCCCGGGCCGCTTCTGCCTGGACAGACTCGACGCTTACGCCGGACTCCAGCCCAATTAAGGTTATCCATATTTCCGAATTGAGGGCACGGATAGACACCCTG
>MGUO01000195.1 GCA_001800015.1 Elusimicrobia bacterium RIFCSPHIGHO2_02_FULL_57_9 | reverse complement strand
GCTGGTGGTCGCACGCCGTTACGACCCAGGTGGCGCGGCATTATTTAAAGAACTTTGCCGGGGCCCGAATAGACACCTTGATTTTGGGTTGCACGCACTATCCCTTACTAAAAGGAACGGTGGGCCGGATCGTGGGACCAAAGGTTAAGCTTATCGATTCCGCGGAGGAAACCGCGCGCGAGACCGAGGAATTGCTTTTGCGGCTTAAAATCCGCCGCACAGGCGGAAGGAGCGTCCGGCAGTTCTTTGTCTCGGACGCTCCCCGGCGATTTTTAAGGCTGGCGCGGCTGCTCGGGGTTAAGGTCAGCCGGGTGGCGCTGCATTCTTTTGACGCATGACGGCCGACATTAAGGAGCACGTAAGGGTTTTGGGCCTGGCCAAGGCCAGCGTGGACAACGGCTTTTCCCGCGTGGGAAAGACCCTGGACGCTTCTGATCCGGTGCAAAGCGTGCTTATGCTTCTGGCCAGCCGGGCGGTGGCGATCAGCAACGCCCTTGTGCTTTTGGCCATGCATCATCACGCGAACGAAGCCTTGCCTATTTTAAGGTCTTTGATGGGTATTGCCGCGCAGATGCTTTGGATTGTCGAGTCTAAAAGTCCGGAACGCGCTCATGAATTTATGAAGGGAAGGAAAAACGACTGGGAGATGCCATGGCAGAAGCTGGATCAGGGGATATCTTGGCGGGATCATGTTTACGCCAATGCCGGAGGGCTGCCCTGGGGGCATGTTTTTTCTGAAAACAGCGGCAAGGGAATATCATCGGAAGATTTGCTTAAAACCGCGGCAGCTGTGATGGAGCAGGCCCTTAAGGCTTTAGAGCGGCGTTGGCCGGGGAAGTTCGAACAAACACGGGGTAATAACATATGAACGAAGAAAGACACGGACAGGGCGGGCACGGGCATCAAGGCGGGCGAGGAGGAGGCAGTGGAGGAGGCGGCCGCAGCGGCGGTCATCATTTTCGCCATCGCTATGGAGGCCATAAAGGCGGCCAGCAGAATCATCAGCGCGGCGATAATCGTCAACAGCCCAGACGCAGCCAGCCGCCCCATGTGCCGAGCGAGACCGAGAAATTATTCATGTCCAAAACCCCGATTGATCCCTGCCAATGGATAAAGCTGGAAAACGGTTCCAACGACTTGTCCATGCGGGCTATGGATCTGCTTTGCCCCATCGGCCGGGGCACGCGGGGGCTTATCGTGGCCCCGCCCAAGGCCGGCAAGACCACCTTCCTTAAGCAAATATCGAACGCGGTGGCGGCGGCGGACCCTAAAATCAAGCAATACTGCCTGCTTATCGATGAGCGGCCCGAAGAGGTGACGGATTTCAAGCGCAGCGTGCCCGCCGAGGTATTCGCTTCCTCAAGCGACCAGGCCTACGAGCGCCACGTCGCGGTAGCCGAGAGTCTGATGCGCAGCGCGGTGGAGCATGCTTCGAGCGGGACCGACGTGTTTATCCTGCTGGACTCTTTGACGAGGCTTTCGCGCGTGCATAATCAGTTCGCCACGGGCTCTCGCACGATGACGGGAGGGCTCGATTCAAGGGCCATGGAAGTTCCCCGTCGATTCTTCGGCGCGGCGCGTAAATTGGAAGAAGGAGGCTCCCTGACCATACTGGCCACGATTCTGGTTGAAACCGGCAGCCGCATGGACGAGATCATATTTCAGGAATTCAAGGGCACCGGCAATATGGAACTGGTGCTTTTTCGCCAAGCCGCGGAAATGCGGATTTTCCCCGCGCTTAAGGTGCGCGACACCGGCACGCGCAAGGAAGAAAAGCTTCTGCCGCCCGATGTCCTCGAAGGGGTTTGGAAGCTGCGCCGGGTGCTGGCCGGCATGGGCGACATCGAGGCTATCAAGGCTTTTAACGAGATGCTGCGCGTGCACAAAACCAACCATGCCCTTCTTGCAACCTTGAAATAATGAAAAAGCTGGTGCAAACCCAACAGGCTCCCGCGGCCATGGGGCCCTATTCCCAAGCCATAGCGGCAGGAGACTTTCTGTTTATTTCCGGCCAAATCCCATTGGATCCCGGCGGAACCTTGGTCGCTGGAGATATCCGGGCTCAAACCGAGCGCTGCCTAAAAAATATCAAGGCCATTCTTAAAGAAGCGCGCCTGGATTTCTCCCACGTGGTTAAAACCACGGTTTACATGACGGATTTAACCCAATTTCCCGCCATGAACGAGGTCTATGCAGGACGTTTCAAAGAGCCGTTTCCCGCCCGCGCCGCCGTGCAGGTTTCCGCTCTGCCCAAAGGCGTTTCTATTGAGATAGAAGCTCTCGCTGTAAAATCCATAAAATAGCCTGAAAATACTGCAACTTTTGACCTAATCTACCCTAGGTCTAATTCCTTTGCTTATAGGCCCAAAGGGCCCAGGGGAAGGCGCCGATATACCTGCCATAATTGGTTTAGGAACGCAGAATGAAATATTTCCATCAAACAATCGCTACGGGGCTTTCGGCTTTGCTCATAGTGCTTTCCCCCGGCCTTGAATGCTACCAGGCTTTCGGCGCGCATTATGCAAAATCCCCATCTTCCCGAGCGCAAAGACTTATCGTAAAACCAGTCCCAAGAATAGCGGCCTGCGGCTTGCGCTCAATCGCGCAGCGCTCCCCGGCAAATTCTCGTCCGGCTGTCGCGGGACTCCCCGTTGCCGCGGGCTTGTCCCTCGAACTTGAAAAGGATTTGAGCTATTCCTCCGTTGCTCCCGACGCTGAAGATCATCGAGATAAAAGAATCGCCGTCGTCAATCGCCTGGCCGCCGAAATCAAGGCACGCTTTAATCTAAAGAATATAGCCATGCCCATCCTGGCGTTAAGCCTTATCGCCGGACCGGCGGCCACGCGTTCAAGCGCCGATGAGTTAAAGCTTCTTGCCGCGCCGGCGGCCCAGGGCTTGTCCGGCGCCCAACAGAACCAGACGTCGTCTCCGGTAAAGGTGACGGCGACCGTTATCCAAGACAAGATCGAATTCGGCAAGCCATTCACCTACACCGTCATCTTGGAAAACAAAGCAGGCTCGCCCATCGCCATAAGCTCTTTGCGGGCGTCTTTACGCGCCGCTCTTCCCTGGGTGCTTGAGCTTAAAGACGGCGCCAAGAGTGGAAAGGATGAGATTCTTCTTGCCCCGGGAGAGATGAAATCGATTTCATACGAATTGATTCCATTTAATTCCGGGCGAATCGAAATTCCAGATTTTCCGACCGCGGGCTTCCTAACCGGTCGTGATGGCGTCCGGAATGAAATCAATATTCTTGCGGTCGGGGCGGCATTTAATGTTCCGGATGTGTTCCCCGAAGGGACAAAGCGAGAAATTTTTAATGATATCGGCGACGTCCTTAAACCGCGGGTTCTAAACCGGGCCGGCTTGGCCGGTCTGGGGTTCTTGGCCGCCTCGGCGGCGGCCTTGGGCTGGTTTCTGACCGGGAGGAAAAAATATCTCGGCCTAAAGCCATCCTCCTTGCCGGGCGCCGCCCGGAAATTTGAGGACTTCGAGAAGAAAGCCGCCGGTCTCTCCCAATTCGATTTTTACACCGAGATTTTTGAGATTCTATCCACCGCGTTAATGGAGCGTTATAGCCTGGAACTTCCCGCTCCCGGCAGCGCGGCGCTCAAGGAGGCCGTGAAGTCTCTGGGCCTCACGGCTGATCAGAAAAGGATCATCGGCGAGCTTGTCGATCACGCCCAAGCTTTCCGCTCTGAGAAGGAAAAAGCCGGGGCCGAGCAGCGGAAGCGGGATGCGCAGGCCATAAAAACCTTGCTTGGCGGCTTTTACGGCTTTGCCGGGGCAGCGAGGGGAGAAGAAACGCAATTGCTGGGCCTTGCCCCCCTGGGGCTGGGATTCTCCGATCCCTGGATGGGCTTGGCCGCGACTCCTTTCGTGTTGGCTTATTTATTGTGGAAGTTCATCCTAAAGACCAAGCCGCGCGCTTCCAGCGTGCCCACGCTCTTGACCGCCCCAAAAATAAAATCCCCGAGGCAAAGATTCAAGTGGCTCTCCAAGGCGGCGCGGCTCTTTGAGGTCGCCGCCGCGATTTTGGCTCTCATGGGGCCGAATTACGGCTATGTGCGCCAAGAGCGGCATGTTCCGGTCACCCGCACGGTTCTTAACATCGACGATTCCGGGAGCATGGCTGCGAAAATCAGGGAGGGGGATAAAGCCCCGACGCGGTCGGAAGCGGCGCAGGAGGCCTCTCGGCAGTTGATTCTGCATCAAAGAAAGGGAACCAACAATTTGGTGGCCATTATAAAGGTCGGAAGCGAAGCCTATTTGGTGAGCACTTTTGATAAAGATTCGGACGCCCTGATCGGCAGCCTCAAAGAGCTTGATTCCTTAAGCGGAAGCACGTCCTTGGGCGAGGGGCAGATGATGGGTTTGGAGCTCATCATCAGGACCAATCTTGAGGAGCTTCAAGAAATCGCGCCCAAGGCAAACGCGTCTCCCACGGGCCTAAGCGCCCGGTTAAAACAAGCCTGGCAAAATGTCCTTAACTTGCCCAGTCGGATTCGCGGGTTTATCAAAGGCGAAGCGGATCTTAAGCCCCAGCGCGACCCCCGGGCGGTGGAGGCTCTTAAGATTCTTAAGACCGTCGGTTTGTCCGAGGCGCTCAAATACCTTGAGAATTATCCCGACCTGTTTAGAAAGGTGATGCGGCCGGAGGAGTGGAAAGTTCTAGTTAATATTACGGACGGCGATTCCAACACCGGAGTCAAGCCCATGGTCGTGGCCCGCATGATCGAGGATTTAAATGAAAAGCATGGCTTTAACGTCCATCTTTATTTTGTCGGCGTCGCCTCCAAAGGCGAAGAGAAGCCCGGCGGATATAACGAAGCGGAAATGGTGGCTGCGGCGCGCCTAACCAAGGGGAAATATTACCGGGTGGATGACGAGGAGCGTTTTAAAGCGGCTTTGCTCGATATCAGCGAGCGAGAGAAGCAGCCGGCGGTGATGCGCGATAATTTCGTTCAGGTCGAGTACCGGGGGAAGCTGGCTTTGACGGCGCTTATTTCTTATCTTCTCAGAAAAATTTTAGAAAGCGGTTTGTTGGGCGCCCCCTTGCGCTGGTTGTTGCGCCGTTTTCCCGCGCTGGCCGTAATGGCCGGCTTGGCCCTGTCCCTTGCCGCGGCGCCGGCCTCGGCGCAGCCAGCCCCTGTTCGGCCCGGCGTCTCCGGAGCCGCCGCTTCGCTGCTGCGTCATGTGCCCGAGGACGTGGCGGCGGCGGATGAGCGCTATCAGGAGGGCAACTATGACGCGGCCCTTCTGAAATACTCTTCCGCCCTGAGAAAGCATCCGGATTTGCCGGAACTCTATTTTAATTTGGGCAATGTCTACTATCGGACGGGAAGGTTCGCGCAGGCCTTGGCGCAGTACCAGAAACTCGCGCAGGCGGCCAAGAAAGACACGTTGCTTTCCTCTCAAGCCTATAATCATATGGGCCGTGTCGCCATTGCCCAATGGGAGCA
>MGUO01000194.1:5565-8333 GCA_001800015.1 Elusimicrobia bacterium RIFCSPHIGHO2_02_FULL_57_9 | reverse complement strand
GAGTTCTTCGATGAAGCGGTCATAAATCTTATGCTGGACAATGGCCCGCGAGCGGGCGCAACAATCCTGGCCCGCGTTGGAGAACACCGAAAACACGGATTTTTCCACGCAGACATCCAAATCCGCGTCATCGAAGATGATGTTGGGGGATTTCCCTCCCAACTCCAAGGACACCCTCTTAATGGTATCGGAAGCCAATTGGGTGATGCGGGCCCCGGTCTTGGTCTCGCCGGTAAAAGAAATCTTGCGCACCAGAGGATGGGAAGCCAAAACTTCGCCCACGACGGCCCCCGGCCCCGTAATGACATTGACCACCCCCTCCGGCATCCCGGCCTGAGCGCAGATCTCGCCGATTTTCAGCGCGGTTAAAGGCGTATAGCTGGCGGGCTTAAGCACCACCGTGTTGCCGCAGGCTAGAGCCGGCGCCATTTTCCAGGCCGCGATCATCATCGGGTAGTTCCAGGGCACGATCAAAGCGCAGACGCCAACCGGCTCGCGCAGCGTTAAATCAATACCCGAGGCGCCTACCGGAATAGTCTCGCCAAAAAATTTAGAAATAGCCCCCGCATAATATTCGAAGCAGTCGGCGACAGTGGCCGCCTCATCGCGGGAATCCGCCAGGGGCTTGCCGGTATTGCGTGTCTCAAGAAGGGCCAGCTCTTCCTGGGCCTCGCGCAAACGGCGCGAGAGATCGAAGAGCATCCGGGCTCTTTGACGCGGCGAAAGCTTGGACCACGGTCCTTGCGCGGCGCGCGCCGCGGCCTCGACGGCCATAGACGCGTCCTTGGCGTCGCCTTCGGACACCAACGCCAGGGTTTGCCCATCGGCGGGATTAATGACCTGGAAAGTTTTACCGGAGCCGCTTGGGCGCGGACGGCCGCCGATCCACATAGCAACCCTGATTGGAGCGTCTATTGTTTTAGCCATGTTTAAAAGTAATTAGAAGTAATCCCGCCATCGGCCACCAGCACCGCGCCATTGGTCCAACTCGACTCATCCGAAGCCAGGAAAAGAGCCATCGAAACGATATCCTCCGGCTTGCCGAAGCGTCCCATGGGAATGCGATTAAGCCTTTTGGCCTTCTCCTTCGGTTCCTTAAGCAGCCATTCGGTCAAGAGCGGCGTTTCAATCGGGCCCGGGCATATCACGTTGGACCGGATGGACTGAGGACCGAACTGCACGGCCAGTGACTTGGTTAAGGCGATCACCGCTCCCTTGGAGGCGGTATAGGCATCCTGGGGAACGCTGCAGCCCACCAAGGCCACAAAAGAGGCGATGTTAATGACCGAGCCGCCGCCGCGCTTGAGCAGCTCCGGTATGCCGTGCTTGCAGACTAGGTAAACACCTTTGACATTGACCCCGAAAACCTTGTCCCAAACCGCCTCTTCCGTATCCAGCACCGAATGATCGTCGCTTGGGAAAATGCCGGCATTGTTATAGAGTACATCCAGCCCGCCGAAAGCCTTGGCGCTTTGCGCCACGGCCAGGCGCACCGACTGCTCGCGCGACACATCGGCTTCAATAGCCAAGGCCTTCCCGCCTTGTTTTTCAATCAACTTGACCGTTTCGCGCGCGGTTTCCAGCTTTAAATCGCAGGCCGCGACCTTGGCGCCTTCGCGCGCAAAGACAAGCGCGGCCGCGCGGCCCATGCCCGATCCCGCCCCGGTAATCAGGCAGATCTTATCCTCAAGCCTCATCAATCCCCTGCGCGTGCTACTTCAGTACGGCGAAGCCGGCCTTCTTAACAGCCCGAGTCAGCCCCATTTGTTCCAGATCGGCATGGACGCCGCGGTCGGTCATCACCGTCAGGCTGCGCACAACGCGCGAGCGTCCTCGCAGTTTTCCGACCAGATACGCGATGTCCTTGGCCGCCAGATGAAGATTGGTGACCTGTCCCTTGGCAAACCAGCTAATCGGCCTGGTGCCGCTTTTCTTGCTGGGCAGAAGCTTGACCGTGACGGTTCTTTCGGTGACAAACAAATCACCGACTTCCTCAACGACTTTTGATGTGGCCATTCCGGGATAATATCAAACTAATCTTGGATAAAGGAAGTCTGTATTAACCAGCCTTTTTCCTGGGCCGCTTGCGCCAGCTCAGAATCGCCCCGGTCAAGCCATACCCGAACACCGGAGCCGTAATTCATCAAGTCGAGGTCGTCCGAAGAGCCGCCGAGCGCCAAGAGCGGCTCGCGCCCTGTTTTGGAAACAATAGCCTCGGTTTTTCCTCCCCGAATAGGTACAGGCTCCGTCACCTTGCCGGAAAGTTTGCCCCGCAGCGGACTTTGTTGGATGCCGGCGGCGCGAGCCGGCTTAAGGCCGCAAGCTTCAATGGCCGCTTCCAGCACCGGTTGCGGTTCCATGTCCGAGATCCAAACCTCAAAACCCGCGTCTAGAAGCAGGCGCGCCAAATCCAGCATCTCGGGAACCAGCCGCAAACCGCGCGCAATCCACACCGCTTCTTCATCTTCCGGCGATTCATGCAGCAAATCCTGCCCCAGAGGCAGGCCGGCTTCTTGCTTGAGGACATTCTTGGCGTAAGCGGCCACTTCTTCTTCGGAGAAACCTCTTAACAGTTTGGTCAAATAAGACCGGCACTCCTTGCGCCCTGCTTTGTCGCACATTTGCCTATACCCGACGACAAAGAACTTCCGGTATTGCTGGTAGGTGGGCTGCCGCTCCCACGCCCGCTGAGGATGTCCAACAAATTGTTCATAAGCCGCCTGGGTACGGCGGCGTCCGTAGCCTATAGGGATGATGCTCCAAAATTC
>MGUO01000194.1:0-5521 GCA_001800015.1 Elusimicrobia bacterium RIFCSPHIGHO2_02_FULL_57_9 | reverse complement strand
TTGCCGTGCTCCACCGTCAATTCTTCCAAAGCGGCCTTGACCCGGGGATCCCAACGGCCCGGCGCAAGGCTCGTTTTGAGAGGGCGGGCGATCGCGAACTCCGCCGCAAAAAAAATCGCGCAGCACCACATGGAGAGAATTTTTATTTTTTCTTTCACGATTTTGCCAAAAATATTAAAATGTTGTTTAATATACGATGTTACATAAAAACCAGGACGAGAGGTATTAATGGCCAAGAAAAGCGATTTCTTAAAAGAGCCGATAGAACATTTCGACATCACCAAACATAACACCGTGGCCATGGTTGAAGCCATGTCTAAAATGTCTTTCTCGGCCCGCGACCTGGCCCGCGCCTGCGACATTTACGACAAAATGCTGGGCGACAAGGACTGCAGTATTATACTTTGCCTGGCCGGCTCGCTGCTTTCCGCCGGGCTTAAAAAAGTGGTTTTTGATCTCGTCAACAACAACATGGTGGATGCCATCGTCTCAACCGGCGCCAACATTGTAGACCAGGATTTCTTTGAGGCTCTGGGCAACAAGCATTATAAAGGGACTAAGTGGGTTGACGACCATGCCTTGCGCTCTGCCCGCGTAGACCGCATTTACGACACTTTTATCGATGAGGACCAGTTGGGCGGCACCGACGCCGTCTCCTCCGAAATTGCGAGCACGCTTAAGCCCCGCCCCTATTCCTCGCGCGAATTTATCGAGGAAATGGGGAAATACCTGGTCAAGCACTGCAAGGTCAAGGACTGCGTGGTGTTAACCGCCTTCAAGAAAAGCGTCCCTGTTTTCGTGCCGGCGTTCTCGGATTGCTCGGCAGGCTTCGGCCTGCTGCATCATCAATGGCATAATCCGGAAGAGCATGTCTCCATAGATTCCGCCAAGGACTTCGTTGAGCTGGTGCGCTGCAAGCTGGCCTCCAAGGAAACCGGCCTGGTCATGATCGGCGGCGGCGTGCCCAAGAATTTCGCCCAGGACATTACCGTCGGTCCCGAAATGATCGGTCTTGAAACCACCATGCACAAATACGCCGTCCAACTGACCGTGGCCGATGAGCGCGACGGGGCGCTTTCCGGCTCCACGCTGCGCGAGGCCTGCTCCTGGGGAAAAGTGGATACGGTGCACGAACAGATGGTTTATTCCGAGGCGACGCTGTCATTCCCTATTTTAGCCGCCTACGCTTATCACAAGGGCAGTTGGCACGGCCGAAAGCCGCGGAAGTTTAACGCCCTGCTTAACGACGAAAAGTCCGCTGTTCCGGCCGCTTTGCGTTAGTCAGATAAATATTAACTTCCTGCTGAAGGCGCGGCAGGCTTAAGCGGCGATTCTGGTCTGCCCCCGAATCGGGGCGCAGTTGATGCATCCAAAAAGAAGGCGCCGGCGGGAGTTCCCCCTCCCAGATTAGTCCTGGGGCATAAATAAGATATATATCCCAGGCTGTCCGCGTCAGTTTGAGGGTTTTAGAGAACATCCCCCCTATTGCACACCCAGCATCCCAGCCTTGCAATAAAAGCCGCTTATCATTCCAGGATCCCGCCTGAGCGCAGGCCACGGCGGCGGTATCGGCCGGTAGCATCGGAATCCATACTATAAATCCGCGCAGTTTCTCTGATTTTTTCGTCTTAAAAACATTCCGCACGGCCCTGTCTCCAGCTCGGCATTCCGGGCAGGTAGGAGAAATAACGGCGAGCATGCGTATGAATGATCGGGCCCTGTTAAACGCCTCTTTCAATTCTTGCGGACCGATGGCGGGCAGGCCGCTATATCCGCTCAAAATTACGCTCGCGCTCCCAACAGGTGACGGCCTTGTCAAAGGCCGCCTGCTCGGCGCGGGCGGCGTGGACGTAGTGCCTCAGAACTTTTTCACCGAAGATCTCCAGGGCTGGTTTGGATTTCTCAAGCAGGGCGATGGCCTCATGAAGGGTGTGCGGGACAGGCTGCACGCGCGCGGCTGCATAAGCGTTGCCTTTAAGCTCGGGCGGGGGCTCTATGCTATTGGCGATGCCGTATAGGCCGGCTCCGATGGTCGCCGCAAAAGCCAGATAGGGATTGGCGTCCGCGCCGGGAATGCGGTTTTCAATCCGCAAAGATTCCCCCTCCCCGACTATTCTAAAACCGCAGGTTCTATTGTCGCCGGCCCAAGCGATGCGCGTAGGGGCAAAGGTGGAAGCCTGGTAACGCTTGTAGGAATTAACGGTGGGGGCGAAGAAAAAAGAAAACTCCCGGGCCAGGGACATAAGGCCGCCCAAGAAATAGCGGAAATTTTTTCCAGGTTTCCCCCCTTGCGCGAATAAGGCCTTGCGGCCCGCCTTATCCCAAAGGCTGGCATGGATATGGCAGCTCGAACCCGCCAGCTTGGAATCGTATTTGGCCATAAAGGTCAGGCTGACGCCCTTGCTGATAGCAATTTCCTTGGCGCCGTGTTTGTAGACGGTATGGCGATCGGCCATTTCCAAGGCTCCGGCATAACCCAGATTGATTTCATGCTGGCCAGGGCCCCATTCCCCCTTGGAAGTTTCCACGGCAATACCGGAGCGTTCCATGTGATTGCGGATGTCCCCGATGATGAATTCCGCCTTGGCGCCCTGCAGAATGTGATAATCCTCTATATAACTTCCGAAATGTTCGAGACCATGATAAGCTTTTTTCTGGGCGGATTCATACGTCTCACGAAATAAATAAAACTCCAGCTCCGAGGCCATTTTTACGCAATAGCCTTTAACCGCCGCGCCGTCGAGTTGTTTTTTGAGAATGTAACGGGGAGAAACCTCGATGGGCCTGCCTGCATCATCCGTCAGGTCGCAGACGACAAGCGCCGTGCCGGGACTCCACGAAAGCTGGCGCGCCGTCGAAACATCCGGGCTCATCAGGAAATCCTGATACCCCTTATCCCAGCTTGTCAGCTCATAGCCGGGCGCCGGATCCATTTCCATGTCCACGGTCAGCAAATAGGCGCAGGCATGCGCGCCCTGCCCAGCCACGGTCTCGGCAAAATACCGGCCGGTGACGCGCTTGCCCATCCAGCGGCCTTGCATGTCAGGGAACACGAGCATGACGGTATGCGTACGACCCGCACGAATGTCGCGAAGCAGCGAGTTCAAGGCCGTCCGGTCTCTTGCCATATATTGCGGTCTCATTTTATTCCAATTGCAGCCTCTTTGCAATAAATTTTCGCCTTCGGCGAAAATCGCCCGCCGCAGGCGACGCGAAGGAGTGGCCGCGCTTTTTTTGCAAAAATACGGCGCTTAATGGTAAATACTGTACTTATATGACTATATATAATATTATATAACAATATTTAACACCAATAATACATATTGACAACATTTCCGACATCTGCTAGTATGGACGTGAAAACTCCATGGCCGAGATAATAGCGATCGCGAATCAAAAAGGGGGGGTGGGAAAAACCACTTCCGCCGTGAATCTGGCCTCGGCCTTGGCGCATTTTGGGCACAAAATCTTATTAATCGATATGGACCCCCAAGGCAACGCCACCTCAGGCCTCGGGTTTGACAAAAAGCAGTTTGCCCCAAATATATACAATGTTATCATTGAATTGCTGCCAATGGATCAGATAATAAAGGAAACTTCGGTTAAAAACCTATCCATTGCCGGCTCCAATTCTAACTTGGCCGGGGCAGAGGTCGAACTTGTTTCAGCTTTGGCGCGCGAAAGCCGCCTCAAGGGAGCACTTTCGAGCATAAAAAATAATTACACTTTTATTATCCTTGACTGCCCGCCCTCTCTGGGGCTTCTCACTATTAACGCATTAAATGCCGCGGATAAAATTATAGTCCCAATTCAAGGGGAGTATTATGCCATGGAGGGGGTCGCTCAATTCATGGAGGCAGTACAGAAAATCCATGCGGCGCTAAACCCAAAACTCGAGCTTGAGGGCGCGGTTCTGACCATGTTCGACTCTCGCATGAGTCTTTCTGTCCAGGTAAAAGATGAGGTTACTAGGTTTTTTTCATCCTCTCTTTTTAAGACCATTATACCCAGAAACATACGCCTGGCCGAGGCTCCGGGCTTTGGTCAGAATATTTTACAATATGACTCCAGATCCCGCGGAGCAGAAGCCTATCTAACTCTGGCGGAGGAATTTTTATCGCGACGCGGGCTGCTCGCAGCCAAAAAAACACCATCAGGGGCTTGCCGTGAGCAAATCAAGGAAGAAATCAAAACGATAGAGGAGAGTTTGACATGAGACAAGCCCTAGGCCGTGGTCTCGACGCATTAATTCCAAAAGGACTGGAAAAAGGGGGGGAATCACACAGCGGGGAAGCGCTTCGCGTATCTATTGAAAAAATCCGCCCCAATCATCTACAGCCGCGGCGCAGCTTTGATCCTATCAAGCTAAGCGAACTCGCCTCATCCATCAAACAACACGGCATGGCGCAACCGCTGGTTGTCTCTTACGACAATGTCAGCAAGAGCTATGAACTTATCGCGGGCGAACGGCGCTTACGCGCCGCGGAGCTGGCTGGGCTCAAAGAAATCGAAGTGGTGGTCCGCGCCCCGGGATCGGACAAACAGCGTCTGATTCTTGCCATGATCGAAAATCTTCAGCGCGAGGACTTAAATCCGATCGAGGAAGCTTTGGGTTATTTGCGATTGATGAAAGAGTTCCAAATCACGCAAACGCAGTTGGGCCATGTGTTGGGCAAATCCAAATCCGCCGTGTCCAACACCCTGCGGCTCTTGGATTTGCCTGATGAGATTCAAAAGTCTTTGCAGAATGGCCGGTTGACCGAAGGACATGCGCGCGCCATCTTGATGGTGGACGACCCAACGGAAAAACACCGGCTTTTCCGCATGATCGTGGAGCATAGGCTTTCCGTGCGGGAGGCGGAAGATTACGCGCGCAAAACCGCAGAAGGCGCGAATCTTGAAGTCGAGGCGAAAAAATTGGCTCCGCCCGCTCAAGAAAAACCCGCGGATATCATTTCCTTGGAAAATTCGCTGCAACAATTTTTGGGCACAAAAGTTGAAATAAAAACCAAAAAAGATCCTTCGCGCGGCTATATTGTTCTGCATTATTACTCGTTAACCGACTTCGATAAAATCATAAAAATGCTGAAAAAATAATGATTTTTTATAATCTATTGCTGTGCTTTTTTCTGGCTGGACGCGGCGACGCTCCAGCCTTCGCCGGTCAGACGCTTCCCACCTATTTATCGCTGTCTCCCAACATAAACGGCTTTAATCGATTCGCAGATGGCGGGCCTGATTCGAACTGGTATATCGGGTTTAACAATGCCTGGATCGTGAAGCTGCCGCCGGCGCCTTTGGGGAAATTTGCCCGCGCCTTTATCGGCGCGCGCATCGGTCGGGCCAAGACACGCCCGAATGTGAATAAGCCCTGGATACGGGAGTTACTCAATGGAAAAATTTACATGGGCATTTCCCATACGCCCGCGTTCGCTTCGGAGCAAAGCTTTTTCTTGACTGAAACCAAGGAGCTCCCGGTGGAAGCTGACCCGCAAGCCGCCGTAGAAGGCGTGGGCCCCGC
>MGUO01000193.1:5588-7151 GCA_001800015.1 Elusimicrobia bacterium RIFCSPHIGHO2_02_FULL_57_9 | reverse complement strand
AAAACATCCATGGCTGAAGCCGGGTACTTGGGTCCGGCGCTCTGCAGCGGGAAATTCTTGACGAAATCGATAGCGGCCTCCTGTGCCTCTTGCCTTTCCGCTTCCGGGATTTGGGACTGCGGTTGAGGTGTTTGAACAACCGGAGCCGGCGCGGCTGGGGTAGGCTTGGACGGCGCCGGCATTTTGAGTTTATCGATGATCCGGCTCGGCCAGAAGAGAGTCGCCGCTAAAGCGGTCAAGCCCGTTAGGACGATCACGACGCTGATCAAACGTTTCCAGGGCAGGCCGCCCGACTGATCGGCAGGCGAATCGGGTTTAACTGCGACGGGAATAGACTTTACGCTCTGGGTTTGAGGCTTGGCTTTCGGGCGCGGGGGCTTGATCAAATAATATTGGGCCGCTCGCCATTGCTCGGCGCTGCTGGCTTGCTCGGGGGCAATCAGGGTTTGAGGGTCAAAACCGGGCAGCCTTTTTAATTCTTCGATCTCATAGGGTCCCTGGGCTTGCCTGCCGTCGAAAATCCAGTATTTCATGGCGCGGCCGACTTATTCCGCCCTCAGCGAGGAGTCGGAGGCCGAGGGCAGTATGCACACCGTGACATCGCCGCGCTCAGCGACCGGCATGACCTGTACTTTGATTTTTTTAGGATTGATGACCAAGTCCTCCGAAAAATATTTTTTGAGCGCCGCGCCCCTGGCTTTAGCCAAAAGGCTGCCGGGTTTCTCATCATATAGGATAAAACGATAGGAGTCGTCGCGGGGATTGGTATTCCTCATTCGCCGGCCGAGGGTGATTAAATAATCCTGGGCTTCTCCCTTCAGCGCGGATTTGCCGGGTTCAAAAAGCAGGGAATTGGAGACTTCGAGGTGAGTGCCTACGTATCTCCTCAAGACCAAGGATTTTACCATGATGGGCTCGCTGATCAAGATGAACTCTTCGGTGCTGCGCCTGCCCGTGAAACGGAAATGGTAGCCGGTTTCCACCCGCATGGCCTCTGCTCCGTCCGATGATAATCCATCCCAGGTGATTTTTTCTTGAAGGGGTTCGTTGCCTTTGATGCGCCAAATTATTTTGTCCCCCTCTAGAATTTCGAAGATCCATTCTTCGTAGGGGGTTTCAATCAAGTGAGGAGAAAATACCAGATACGGCGGATCGGGGAACGGCCGGCTTAAACGCTTGGAATAGACGGGAATTTTAAATTGAGTCGACTTTCCTTTGCCGGCGGCAATATTCAAGGAGCGAATCACCTCATCGATGACCGCTTTATCCGCGCGAGGCGCTGGAACATTAACGGCCGGGCCTGCCGCGCTTTTGCCTTTGATGGTGATGTCTTGTTCGATTGAGGACTGCCCGGCTTTGGGATCGGAGGCCTGCGCAGGGATAAGGATTAGAACTAATCCCAACGCTTGCATCATTCGGAGGGTTCCGTGGCCAAGGCGATTTCCTTGGCCCCGGCGTCTTTGGCGGCCGCCAACAGGTTCTGCACCGTGCGATAGGGCACGCCCTTATCGATGCGCAGCAGCACCACGAGGCTGGAATTGCGCTTGAGCTCGCCGCGGATGT
>MGUO01000193.1:0-5532 GCA_001800015.1 Elusimicrobia bacterium RIFCSPHIGHO2_02_FULL_57_9 | reverse complement strand
CAGTCCGTATCCGCGGAGCGCAAGGCCAGGCGCCCATCCTTGGTGCAGGTTACCGCCAGGAAATTATCGTTGGCCGCCCGCGTCCTGGTTTTAGGCAGGCTGACCGGATGATTGGGGTAGGATAAAAGCGGGGCCGTTACGAAAAGGATGACCAAGAGCACCAGCGAGATGTCGATCACCGGGATGATGTTGATTTCCGTGATCGCTTCCGCTTCGGTTTGGTTATGGCGCAGTTTGAGCAGGCTGTATTTGGGCATTCGGTTGCTCTTCGGTCTGAATTTGAACCAAGGCGACGGAATCGGCCCCGCTGGTTTTGATGGCTTCCAGGGTTTCAACGACGTCGCCGTGAAAGACATCCGGGCCGGGAGACAGGAAAACTTTTTTATCCTGCCGCCGGGCCAATTCCTTCTTCATGAATTCGATGAATTCCTCTATTTTCGAGAAAAAATGGTTTCCGACCACGATGCCGGTGGGGCCGAGAGCTACCACCAGCACGAGTTCCGGCTCGGGAGGTTTGATATTCTCTTCGACCGGAGGCGGATGAGCCGCGGACTTGCCAGCGGTTTTAACCTGCAGCATGGATTGAGTCATCATCGGCGAAATCACCAGCAGGATGATGAGCAGCACCAGGGCGACATCGGCCAGCGGAACGATGTTGACCTCGCTGATTTCCTTGGCTTCGTCGGCTTTATGAAAAGGGTTAGCCACGGCGCTTTAGGGGACCCCCGCGCTGCGCCCTTGGCAAAGCATGTCGGAAAGTTCAAAGACCCATAAATCCGCCACGCCCATGCGATGGCGCGCCATCAAGGTGAAATAGTTGTAAAAAATTGAGGCCACGACCGCCACGGCGATGCCCATGGCCGTGGCCACCAAGGCTTCCGAAATGCCGGCGGCGACCACGGCCGGGCCGCCGGCGCCGGCGGCGGACAAGTCATGGAAGGCGCGCATGATTCCCAAGACCGTGCCCATAAGGCCGATCAGCGGCGAGATGAAGCTCGCGGTGCCGAAGAAGCCCAGCCGGCGCGACAAGTCCATGTTCATTCTTTGCCGGTAGAGTTGGAAGACTTCCACTAGTTTTTCCGGCGTCGGATTGGGCACCGTGAGCAGCCTTTCCAAGGCTTCGCTCATGGTTCCGGGCGTCATTTGGCAGAGGGCGGCGGCCCCGGCCAGATCCCCTTTCTCCAGGCGGACCCTGATTTTGTTCCATAGGCTCGTGGGCAGGGTGCAGGCATACCAGAATACATAAAGCCGTTCCAGAGCCTGGCCCAGGATTAATATCGACAGAACCAGCAGGATGGGCATGGCGATGCTGATGCGCAGCATTTGGAGAAGCGTCATTTGTTCCATGGTTTTTTCCTAATACCTCATACCTCGTTGTCGGCGCACCCTGAAGTATAATGGACAAATTAATAGGCCGCAAGGTCATTTTTGTTAAGGCTATTTTTGTTAAGGAGGAGTCACGAAATTGACTTCATCCTGCGGTCTGCCGCCTGATAATCCGGGCTGCCGGCCGGCTTAAGCTTGCCCGGCCAGCTTATGCCTGGGATAGCAGGCGACCCTTGGAGTTCTCTGCCATGCGAGCTAAACGGTATAACTTCTGTTTCGG
The DNA here is from genome assembly GCA_001800015.1 of Elusimicrobia bacterium RIFCSPHIGHO2_02_FULL_57_9. Lineage (GTDB taxonomy): Bacteria > Elusimicrobiota > Elusimicrobia > UBA1565 > UBA9628 > O2-02-FULL-57-9. Next base: position 3,926 of record MGUO01000193.1, on the reverse strand, counting down.
CCGTTCAAGCCTGCGGTCTTAAGGGATGATTTTAGAATCGTGATGTCCCGCCATGTAACAGGCTTGGGCCTGCGGCCGGCTTGGGGGACTGGCCATCCTGTCATTTTTCCCGTCGTTGGATCCTTGTCCGTAGGCGTTGACGCAGTCCGTTCCAACGAGATCGGCGCGGCCCGCGCGAGCATAAGCCGTTAAATAAGAACGGCCGTATATGTATCCCGCGTTGGAGCATTCCGAGGGCCCCCGGATCACGTGCGTCTCCCCGCGAAAACCCTGCGCTTGCCCATCGTTGATGGCGGCGGTGCAATGGTCTCCCCCCCGAGAGTTGCGGATGCGCCGGCCTTTCTGTCGGCCTAAACGGAAGCATCCCTCGTCGTTCATCGGAGGACGCTGATCTTGGTCTTCATAGCCGGAAACGAGGCCGAAACCGTAGCTTTCGTAACGGTAGCTAAGTCCGCAGTAATGAGGCTGCCTCGGGAAGGCGGCGACGGCCGGCCTTATGTCGCTATGGAACTTCTGTACGGCGTCTTCAAGCGTCAGGAGCGGGGCGGCGGCGCCGACGGGCGTCATCACCGCCACAAATCCCAACGCGAGAAACGCTGAGGCACAGTTTTCGGCGATTTTTATCCGCATATATCCTCCCCCGTTCTAACTATTTAAGGCCCATTTATTCTCTCAAAAATAGGGCCTTGGCCGCAAGCGCCTGTCAGTTCTTCTGGAATTTCCGATCCGACCGCTTGGGCACGCTTGGATTGACTGCCCCGGTAGGGGTGGCTGGACTCGTCTCAACGAATGCCGGGCAACAGAGGCCCCTCGCGGCCTTGCCGCGCCACTGCAGGCAGTCCCAGATGATACAGCTTGGGTTCCTGGGTTCCCAGCGCGGTCTGAATGTCGCGCAGGCTATTCTTGCCGGCGGCCTGGGAGTAGAGCAGGACCGTCAGTTGGTTCCAAGTCGAGAATTTCTTGACGTAATGGTCCCCACCGAAGTCAGAAACGGCCTGATCGAACTGGTGTCGGGGCAAAAGCGTCAGCAACTGGCTCATGATTGTGTTAGAATGCATGTAAAGAGTCCTCCGTCGGTAGATTTTGGTTCCTTAAGCAAAACCATTCTACCAATGATGGAGGATTCTTTGTTTTTAACCGGACACGAGTGAAAAAATATCCGCAATGACGCTACGGGATCCCCGAATATTTACAAAAATACCGCATAGAGCGGCTCAAAAAGAGCTTGAAATAAGGGCGGTGTTACGAAATTGACTTCATCCTGCGGTCTGCCGCCTGATAATCCGGGCTGCCGGCCGGGCTTAAGCGCATGATTTCGTTATAAACCGGGATGGCTTTGCGGGGCTGGTTCTTCAATTCATAAAGCAGGCCCAAGCGCAGCAGGCCGTGAAGGCGCACTTGGTGGGTCTGCGGCTGCACGGTCTTAAGAGCCTCGTAGCTCTTAATGGCCAGCTCCGTTTGCTTAAGTTTTTCGCGGACCCGGCCTATATTGAAGAGAGCTTGGACTTTGTTGGCATCGCCGGAAGCGACTCGAGAGTAAGCGTTAAGCGCGGTTCCAAAATTTCCTTGAGCCTCGCGCATGACTCCGATTTGAAACCAGGCCACGGAAGTTTTGGGGTGCTTGGGAAAACGGAGAACCAGCTGTTCATAGACGGCCAGGGCCTGCGGCTTTTTGCCTGCTTTTGACAAAACCACGGCCTGGTTCAAGACAGCCTCGGCCGCTGTTTCATCTTTTCCGCCGCCCACGCGTCCGTAGGCGGCCGCGCTGTCCTCAAATTTGCCTTCTTGATAAAGAACCGAGGCAAGCTTAAGCCCGGCTTGCCCGGCCAGCTTATGCCGAGGATAGAGGGCTAAGAAGCGGCGGTAGGCCGCGACTGCGCCCTGAAAATCGTCAAGACCGCTCAAAGCCTCCCCCAGGTAAAACAGGCTGTCGGGGGCATAAGGCGATTTAGGAAAATCGGCGGCATAGCCGCTGAAAAAATTATTCGCCCTCTCGAAATCTCTCTTCTGATAGGCTTCCACTCCTATTTGCCAGCGTATATGGGCGACGATGGGATGATTGGGATAGCGGGTAACGGCGGTAAAAAGCTCGGGATTTTCCCGATCGCCCAGCCAGTATGAGTTCAGCAGCAGCTCCTGGACCTCGTGGCCGCGCAAATCGTTGGGATTATCCTGAAGAAACTGCCAGTAAAAGGGGATGGCCTCGCGGTAGCGTTTCTGATTGTAATGGACCTGCGCGATGAGCAAAACGGCTTCCTTGGCGCTGGATTGCTTTCCCTTCTCCCCCATGCTGCGATAGTGGGCGATAGCCTTTTGAGTCGAGCCCAGATCGGTGTAAAGCTGGCCGAGTTGAAGATGCGCGTCGCTTGTGTAATTCGAATCCGCCGGCCTTCCCGCGATCTGATCGAATATCTCCACGGCCCGCTGCGTTTGCCCCATTCGCTTCAGGGAAAGACCCTGTTGGAATAAAGCCAGGCTGGTTTGGGGATGAACTGGATGGAGCCGGACAAATTCCGCGTAGGAGTTCGCCGCGTCGGGGAAGCGGTGCAGTTTATACATAAGATGAGCCTCGGAAAGCCGCGAGGCGCTTTCAATCTCGTCGATGCCCCAGCGCGAGGCCTCGGCGGCGGCGCGGCTTAAAGTCAAGAGGGCCTCCCTCGGCCGGCCGCGGCGATCCCAATCCTGGGCGATGGAGCCCAGGACATAGGCGGTGATCGGCGAAGCGATGCCGGTTTTAAGAACGCGGCGGTAGCGCGCCAGGGCCGCGTCTTGACGGTCCTCCTTGCTTTCGGCCGTTGCGCGCCAGACTTGAGCCAGGGCCGTCCATTTATCATTGGTTTTGCCCGGGTCCACCTCAACCACCACGCGGCGCAGGGCCTGATGATCCCCCAGGGATAGATAGGCCGCGCCCAGGAGATAAACAGCCTTGCTTTTCAAAGCCGCGTCCGCGGGTTTTTCAGCGACAGGTTTAAGCAGGACGGCTGCCTGCGCGGCGTTGCCCAGGCGCAGGTGCAGCGCTCCGGTTAAAAGACGGATATCCGTTTCGGCGGATGGATGGGTCGGATAGGTCTCCAGGAACTCCTGGCAGACGGCCAGGGCTTGCTCGATTTGATTGGCTCTCAACGCGGATTGGATGCGGCTTAGCATGAATTCGGGACGGTTGCCGGTGACTATCGGCGTGGTCAATTCGGGGTCCTCCGTCGCTTTTTCCGGAGCAAGCTGCAAGAGAAGGACCTTCCCTCTTTCGGCCCATTCGGAATTGGGGAAGCGATTGATCAAGATGTCGAGATGATGCCGCGCTACGATATTTTCCCCCCGATTCATGGCCAGTTGGCCGATGCGATACAGATCGAAGGCCACCAAGCTTTCGTGAGGGGCCAGGAGCTTGACGCTTGAATCCAGGGAATCGCGGAAAGTGTCGATGGCCGTGGGGTCGCCGTACTGATATTTCATTTCCCCCATCACGGCATTGGCTTCCATGGAAAAGCTGTGGAACTGGGAATAATCAGGGTTGTGGGCGTTCCAAATAGGAGCGGAGGCTTCTTTCTCGGGGCTATGAAGCTTGGCCGCCGCCTCGGCCGAGGCGGCGGCGGCGGCCGTCAAGCAAAACGCCAGCGCGGATACAAAAGTTTTCATTTAACCCATCAAGAAACGGAACGTGACCGTGCCCCAAACCTGCGGCGTGCCGGGCTTGCGCGGGATGGGTTCGAATTTCCACTTTCCAATCGCTTCCAGGGCCAGTTGGTCAATCTCGGGAAAGCCCGAGGTCTTGCGAATGACCGAGCCATGCCTGATCGTTCCATCTTCCAACACCTGGAATTTGATTTGCACCGCCAATTCCAGGCCGCGCTTGCTCACCCATTCGGGGTTGGACGGCAAAATCCGTTTGATGATGCGGCGGTTGCCCGCGGGGCCGTTCAGGCTCC
>MGUO01000192.1 GCA_001800015.1 Elusimicrobia bacterium RIFCSPHIGHO2_02_FULL_57_9 | reverse complement strand
CCAGCTACAAGGACGGCAATCCCGATCTCTTCATCTTCGACCTGGAGCAGGGCAAATCCCGGCCCGTCTCCACCCAACAGGGGCTTAATATCGCCGGGGGCTTCTCCCATGACGGCAATCAGCTGCTCATGACTCTCTCGCGCCAGAAAAGCCCCAATCTCTACGTCAAAGACTTAAATTCCGGCTCGGTGACCCAGTTGACCCAGCATTTCGGGGCGGACTCCTCCCCCACTTTCTCGCCGGACTCCTCCCAGGTCGCCTTTGTCTCCGACCGGGCCGGCAACCCCCAGATTTACGTCCTGGACATGGCCACGCATCGCGCCAAGCGCCTGACCAACCTCAATTGGTGCGATTCCCCCTCCTGGTCACCCACCGGGGAGTGGATCGCCTTCGCCGGAAGGGTCAACAACAAGGACAAGATGGATATTTATATCGTGGACGTGACCGGCAACCAGATCCGCCAGCTGACCAAGGGCAAGGGGTCCAACGAAAACCCCTCCTGGTCGCCCGACGGCCGCTTCCTCGCCTTTGCCTCGAATCGCAACGGCAAGAAACCCAGCCTCTACGTCATGGACGCCGACGGCTCGGCCCCCCACAAAGTCGCCGATATCCCCGGCGGCAGCTACACTCCTAACTGGTCGAATTAAAAGAAATACTCCCTGGCCCAACTGAATTTTTCAGGTTCCATCCCTGTCAAATAGAGACCGGAGGAGAGGCCGTGACAGCCGCCCCAGGCCTTATATCATTGAAAATCAAAAGATTATCTGTTATATTTTCAATATGATTAAACGCCTTATATCCTCGGACCTGTCTCGGGCCGTCGCTGAATTTCCGGTGGTGGCATTGATCGGACCGCGCCAAGTCGGCAAAAACACTCTGGCCAAGGCATCTGTTTGAGCCGCAGGGGCGATTATCTCTCCAAGATATTACAAGCAGGTTTTTCCAGACCCGGCCTCAATTCCATAATTATACCGGGAATCCCGGTATATTGACAAATCACCAGGATTCCCGGTATAATATTGGCGTACATGAGAATCTATTTGCCAAACAGTGCTTTCCTGGGGAATATCGATCCCTTCATACGCGGATTCGATCCATCGTCGCCGGAATCTCTTGAGATCACGGCCAACGACAAATGGATCTCCGTCCATCCGGCCGTGTTATCGATGATAGCCGCTTTAGGCCTGACCGTAAAGCCCGAAAATATCCGGTGCCAGAGATTCGAAGCGCGATCCCGACATTATTTCGTGCGCATGGGGCTCTTCAAGCTTTTGGGCATACCCTCCGATATCATCGTCAAGGAGCATGAACCGGCGGGGCGCTTCATCCCGTTGACCCAAATACGCGCCTCGGATGAGTTGACGAACTTTATCACCGAGATGATCCCTCTGCTCCATCTCGAAGCGGAACAAGCCAAGACGCTCGGATACATCGTCAGCGAACTGGCCAGAAACGTACTGGAGCACGCGCAATCGCAGAACGGCGCGCTTCTTTGCGCCCAGTACTACGCCAAAAGCAACTCCATCCGCATCGGCATCGCCGATACGGGCCTGGGAATCAAGGCGACCATTACCCGCTCCCACCGCGCGGACACCGACTTGGAGGCGCTCCGGCTTGCCCTGATGCCCGGAATCACCGGCGCCACGGCCAGGGAAGGAGGCACCGAGCAGAACGCCGGGGCGGGCCTGTTTTTCATCAAATCGATCGCGAGCGCCAATCGCGATTTTTTCGTCGTTTACAGCGGCAACGGCTTCTACAAATTACTCAAGAAAAGATCGGCCCGGAACCCGCGCCTGCATGCCGATCCGTTCTTGGACCGGCATGCGACCAGCGCCGGCCTGCCTTATTGGCGGGGGACGATCGTCGGCGTGGATATCACTTTGGATCAGACCGAGGAATTTTCCCGATTGTTGGATGCCATCCGGGAAACTTACAGCTCCGCCGTGAGGGAGAGGCGCAAGCAGCGCTACAAGAGGCCCCGATTCTCGTGAAACGCATCGGCATACGCGCCCGCGCCGGCGCTTTCGCCGAGAATAAGGACGTCGCCAGGGATCTGCGCCTTAAGGAGATCGTCCCGGCCCTGGAAAGGAAGGAGGACATCATCCTGGATTTCGAGGGGGTGGAAGCGGCCACGCAATCTTTCGTTCACGCCCTGATCAGCGATTCGCTGAGGAAATACGGCAACGGCGCGCTGGACCGCATGGAATTTAGATCCTGCAATGATACCGTGAAGAAGATCATCAACATCGTGGTCGACTACATGCAGGAAGGCGCGGATTGACCGCAAGGCGCACGACGCTAATCTCGGGCCTCAGAACTTGGGGGCCTGCTCCCTGAGTCTCTCAACCAGTTCCTTGAACGTCGGCCCCGGTGACAGAAGCGACGATATATCCATTTCAGCCGCCGCGCTTTGATGCGCTGTCCGCTGGGCGTCGTTTGGCTGTTTTCAACCTACATCGCGAGATAGCGATCAATTGCTTGCTTCCAGGGAATCTCAACGCCCGAGGCCGGCCGGCTGTACCGGGCCCGAAAATAATTCTTTATCGGGCCCAGTACTGGACGCTACCGCGTCCGGTATCGGCCGGGACAAATCCCGTACCGTGCCCAATATAGAGCACGGTGCGGAAAAGATGCCGTTGATCGTGCAAGTAACAACAGCCTCGGCGCGACCGGAGTGTCGCGCCGCGCTTTCGCCCCGGCTCCGCCGGTCCGAAAGCTGCCGAAAAACCACCAACTTAGGCCTTAGCGACAGCAATTTTAAGCGCTTTCTCGGCTTTTTGAGCGATTGAAGGGGTCTTTCTGGTTCGTTTTTTATTTTTCATGACTACTCCCAACCTTCCTTGGTTTGATGAAACAGGTCACTGGCAATAATCTGAATGTGTCCCTCGTTTGCGGAAGCAATCATTTGAGGACGCTTTCCAGAATTGTCCAGAAGCGTCCAGTCATCCAACAGTGGCAGGTAATCCAAGAATAGATTTTTTAGGCCTCTGCCGAATCTTCTGCGGATGTCTTCCTCAGGAACAGAATGGCCCCCTCGCTGCACCCGATCTCGAACACGCTGGATCGCCAGTTGGATGCTGGGCAGCCATAAATAAAATAAATGAATCCGGTAGCCTTGCGCTTGGAGCTTACGAAACATCGAAAGATGACCCCTGCCGGAAAGCGTAGTTTCGAATGCAAAGGCACGATGACGGGATGCTAGCTCTTTGATGCGGGCGAGCATCCCGTGACCAAGGGCGAGGGCTCTATCGAATGGACGCCGACAGCTCCGCCCCCCCCCACAAAATCGCTGAAGATGTACAACGGAACCGAGCACAGCGGCGTTCGAGTTCTCCCTTTTACGCGTTTCTGCAAGGAACGCCGCCTGCCCTAATTGCAGCTACACTCCTAACTGGTCGAATTAACTGGGCTGCTTTTCCGGCAGCGAAGACAGTAGATGGGCAGGAGCAGGAACGAATGCGGGGGTCAATTCTTTGAGTTTTCCAACCAAGGTCGCCGAAGTCGCCGTCCGGCTGAGTATCTCAAAATCAACCATTCGCTTATCGACATCCGTGATCGCAACGCCGTCAGGGCGCAGGATCATAATCGCCGGATGCTCGGAATCATCGCAATGGCTGGAGTCCTCGACTAACTCCTCGTTGAGTTTCTCCCCTTGCTTCAGGCCGGTAAAGCGGATCTCGATATTCTTGCCCGGCTCAAACCCGGAAAGCAGAATGAGATTTTTGGCCATATCCACTATTTTTACCGGCGTCCCCATCTTGAGAACAAAAATCTCTCTCCCCCGCGCCATCGCCACGGCCTGAAGGATCAACTGCACGGCCTCTTCCACCGTCATGAAATAGCGCGTGACATCCGGATGAGTGACGGTGATGGGCCCGCCCTTGGCGATCTGCTGCTGGAAAATCTCAAGCACCGATCCCGAGCTTCCCAGCACATTGCCGAAACGCACGGCCACGAAACGCGTGCGCCCGGGACGAGCGGCAAAATTCTTGACGATCAACTCCGCGGCGCGCTTGGTCGCTCCCATGACGCTGGAAGGCCTTACGGCCTTATCGGTTGAAACAAGAAGGAAAACTTCCGCTTGATGCTTATGCGCGGCGCCGGCCAGATAATACGTCCCTAAAACATTGTTGCCAATGCCCTCGTGAACGTTGAACTCAAGCTGGTGGACATGCTTATGGGCCGCGGCATGAAGCACGACCTGGGGCTTATGCTCTTTAAAGACACGGTCGATCAATGCCTGGTCCCGGATATCACCCAAAACGGACATGATTTTAACGTTTGCGCTCTTTTCCCGCAGTTCGGCATCAGCGTAAAACAAGGAGGTCGCATGGCTTTCGATCAGGATGATTTTTAATGGGCCATACCGCAAAACTTGGCGGCAGAGCTCGGAACCGATGGTCCCGCCGGCGCCGCTGACGAGTATCGTTTTCCCCTCTAATGAATGCGCGATGCGCGCCATATCCAGCTTGACCACTTCCCGGTTTAGAAGATCCGCGGGACGCACCTGACGCAGCGAAACCGCGGCGTGGGGAGCCCTCAGCATCTCATCCAGGCCGGGGGCGATCTTAAGCTCCGGCTTGTTCGGATTATCGCGAAGCTCCTCGATCACGGAACGGACCAGTTCGCCGCGTTGAGAAGCGATCGCGATAACGATCTCGTCGACTTGATGCCGCGCGAGCACATGGCTAAGAACTTTTCTTCCGCCGAACACGGGGCGCCCATGTACGCGCATGCCCCATTTGGCGGGGTCATCATCGATAAAACCGACGGCTTTATAACAGGGCTCCTTGGTCTTGAGCATTTGGCGCAGCAAGCTTTCGCCCAGGTCACCGGCGCCGATCAAGAGTACGGAGCGATAATTGCCTGAATAAACACGCGGCACATTCAGGTGGTTTTTTATCAGACGGATACTAAAGCGAACGCCGCCGACTCCCAAGAAAGTCAGTATCGGATGGAGAAGAAGCACGGAGCGGGGAAACTGGCCCTGCCGGATAAACAAGACGGCAAAAGCGGTGAAAACCCCGGCCGCGGCGACAGCCTTGGTAATATTGAGCAGGTCCGCGAAGCTTGAAAAATAATATATCCCGCGATAAAGAGAAAACACCCGAAATGCAATTAAGTAGATCAGAAGATAAGGAAGAGTTTGCCGAACGAGATCGAAATTGCCAAGCTCAAGCTTAAAATCGAAGCGCAGGAGAAAGGCCAGGAAGTACGCGACGAAGACGATTCCGATATCCCCCAGGACAATGCCAAGTCGCTTGATACTAAATTGGGGGTTAGGGGACATGGCTAATTATAGATAATATGTGGCCAATAATAATGGCATTGCCCGGGGAATTTGTGAATATTTTACAGAAGATTTTGGACTACGAGTTGATTGGCAACGGTCGGGGAACTTCAGTTTAGCCGATATATGGCCAAAAATCAACCATTTGGCGGCTGATGTCAAGCGAGAATAGAAATGTCCGGTATTTAAGACGAATAGAAACGTCCTGTTTTTGTTGTTCGTTGTTGTCCG
>MGUO01000191.1 GCA_001800015.1 Elusimicrobia bacterium RIFCSPHIGHO2_02_FULL_57_9 | reverse complement strand
CGCGTTCCATTATGGCCTTTTGTCGCTGTTTTGGCGGCGGGGGGGCTCAATCTAGGCTGCGCTAAAGGGAGAAATGCCGCACCCAGCGGTGCTCGGCGATAGCCTTTAATTCCTTAGCGGAATAGTAGTTGTCATCGGAGGCCAGCGCGTTCTGCGCGACATGAGAGGATTTGCGCATCCCCGGGATCACGGTTGAGACCGCCTCGAAGCTGAGGCAGTATTTAAGGGCGGCGACGGCCAGTTTGCCCGCCTTGGGTCCCAAGACCGCTTTCTCAAGGGCCGCCACATGCCGGCAGGTCTCAGCCAGCCGGTCTGCGCCGAAGTAATGGCTGCGGAAATCCTCGGGTTCAAATTTGGTTGTGGGCGTCAGCTCTCCCGTCAGTCCCCCTTCATCGAAGGGACAGCGCACCACCACGGCTACGTTTTTTTCGCGGCAAAGAGGGAATAAGCGCTCAGCGGCCCGTTGGTCGAACAAGTTGAAAAGAACCTGCACCTGATCGACAAAGCCGCCGCGCACCAGCTCCAAAGCGGTGTCAGGATCATCGCTGTTGATGGAGGCGCCGACAAAGCGGATTTTCCCCTCTTTTTTCAGGCGCGCGAAAGTTTCCGCTACCTCAGGCCAGAGCGGGTCTTTGATCCAGGTGTCGGTCCATACGTGAAATTGCTCCAAGGTCAGGCAATCGGTCGAAAGATTGCGCAGCGAGCGCTCAACGCATAAGGTGATCCAATCCGGGGGAAATGCCACCTCCAAAGCCGTCCGGGAGTGGGCCGGCCATTCCATGTTCTTGGGAGGGATTTTGGTCGATACCGTGCCTTTTTTGCCGGTCTCTTTAAAAAGACGGGCGATGAGCTTCTCGGAATGGCCGTGCCCGTAGGCGTAAGCCGTGTCGAAATAGTCGATGCCCGCATCCAGCGCGGCATGCAGGGCGCGCATGGATTCGGCATCATCGGTTTTGCCCCACATCGATTTGCCGATGCCCCAGCCGCCAAAGCCTATTTCCGAGACGGGAATGCCGGTTCGTCCGAGGGTTCGATGCTTCATCGAGCCACCTTTACGATCAGGCCGATATCCTCCAGCATCATCGCCACGGCCTCGCATCTCTCACATGGGCCGCGATAAACCACCGCCGAACCCTTGGTGTGAACCTCCGTCGAATATTGCCTCGCCCGGGAAAGAGAGCAACGGATAGCCTTGATCAGCTGGCTTTCAACTTGATCGAAAGTGTGGCAATCGCAATTAAAAAGGACGGTTTTCCATCCGGAGTCGGCGCCGGACTCCTCTCCAGTCTCTTTTTTTAAATCGGGATCGGCGTTTGCGGCTTGGGGGCTCATTTCTCGCTCATTTCATGACGGCCATGGCCATGCCTTCGCCGGTCGGGATCATGGCGCAGGAAGAGAAAAACCGGGTATCGGCCATAGTACTGAGAAATTCCTGCATGGCTTCGACTGCCGGTCCGTCATTCTTCGCCTTTTTGGCGCTCAAATGAAGTTTGCCGAAGAGATAGGCGTTGTCTCCCACAACAATGCCTCCCGAGCGCACATTATCGATGGCCCAGCGCAGGTAGCGGGGATAATTGACCTTGTCCGCGTCAATGAAGCAAAAATCATACGGTCCTGATTTAACCAGGGAGGACAGTATGACCGAGGCGTCCCCCTCATGAACAGTGATCTTGGATTCCAGCCCCGCCGCCCGGATGTTGTCTCGGGCGAGCTGCGCATGCTTGGCCTCGTATTCCAGGGTATGCAGCATCCCGCCTTCCGGCAGGGCGCGCGCGATCCAGCAGGATGAGTAGCCGGCCAAGGTTCCAACTTCGACGGCATTTTGGGCCCGGCAGGCCTTCACCAGAAAATCCAGTATTTTGCCTTCATCAGGCCCGATATTGATGGGCGGCAGCCCGCGTTTGGGCGTCTCCAAGCGGATTTTTCGCAGGGCGCCATCCTCGGGAGCTATGAGAGCGGAAACGAAATTGAGAAGCTTCTCGCTGCGATACTCGCCCGTTCCCACTCCGGCATGATTTGATTTTTTTCTTAGAAGTTGAGCCATTGCAATACTCTCCATTTTTCAACGGCGGACACCGCTTCGCCATGTCGCCGCAGCCAAAAGCGGCGGCGCAGCTCGCGCTTGTCATGAAGCAGCGCGCGCTGTTCGGGCGGCAGAAGCCCCAGGCGATTCTGGCGGAACATGAAATCAATGAAGGCCATGGCGTCGGCTACGTCCCGGGATTGGCCCGTCGAGAACGCTTGTCGGGCGTAGGCCAGAAAAAGAGCGCGATAGCGCGTGCCCAGCAGGCGCACGCTCTGCGGTAAAAATCGCGCGCTTCGCCATAATCGTTCCACCGATTCCTTATCGTCCACGGTTATCGACCAGCTTAGTATAATAAACGGCTGTTATGAAAGAGCTCTTCCACCCCGCCATTGAGACGTTATTCTCTCCCGGAGGCGCGCTTGCGTCGGTCGAAGCTCGTTATGAGTCGCGTCCTCAGCAGATGGAAATGGCTTCGGCGGTGACCCAGTCGCTTGAGCAAGGCAAGAATCTGGTGGTTGAAGCCGCAACGGGCGTGGGCAAATCCCTGGCCTATCTATTGCCCGGAGCCTTGTGGGCCGTGGACAACGGCAAACGCCTGGTGGTTTCTACCTACACCCGGGCTTTGCAGGAACAAATCCTGGAAAAGGAGCTGCCCGTGGCCGTGGAAGTTCTAAACAGGCTGGGGCGCTGCCTGCGTTACGCCATGCTTCAGGGGGCGGATAATTATCTCTGTGTCCAGCGGCTTGCGCGCCTGCGCTCGACTCCGGATCTGTTCGGCAATGACGGAAGCAGCCTGGTGGAGGAATTATCGCGCTGGGCCGCCGGCGCCGGCTCGGGCCATCGCTCCCGCATTCCCCGCCTGGTGCCGCAAGGGCTTTGGAGCCGCATTGCGCGCGATCCTGAGCTTTGCCAAGGGCCGGGCGGGCGGTTTTGGGGCTCATGCCTATACCGCAAGGACCGGGACAAGGCCGAACGCTCCCATATTTTGGTCGTCAACCATGCCTTGCTGCTCTCCGGAGCCAGGCTTCCTGACCACGACGCCCTCATCATCGATGAGGCGTACAACCTGGAGGAAGCCGCGGTCTCTCGTTTTGGCGTCTCTGTTTCCTCGGCCCGGGTATTCCGGATTGTTGAGGAAGTCTCCGCTTGGGCCAAGATTTTCCCGGAACTAAGCGATTTGGCCGATCAATTCCGTGAAGAAGCCGGCCTGTTCTTCGAAAGCCTAATTAAAGAGCACGATTTTAATCCGCGGCAGAAAGAGCCGGTCAGCAAGCTCTTTTTGGAGGGGCCAGGGCTTCAGCGCTTGCCCTGCTTGGAAAAACTGGAGGCGGGCTTATTAAAGCTAAATGCGCGGCATTTGGCCGAGGATGAGGAGCCGGAACTGCGGCTTTTGCACGGCCGCGCCGTCCTGCTGCACGGCGATATTGAGAGAATTTTCACCGACCGCGCCGAGGACTCCGCCCGTTGGATCGAATATGCGCAGGGCCATGTGGATTTGCGCGCCGCTCCGCTCGATGTTTCCAGACGGCTTGGCAAGGGGCTCTTCGGGCGCGATATTCCGGTGATCATGACCTCCGCCACGCTCTCCAGCGGCCACGGGCTTGGGGATTTCAAGGCTCACGTGGGCTGCGAAGGGGCGCGGGAATTGATGCTGGACTCTCCCTTCGATTATAAAAGCCAGGCCGCTCTGCTGTTGATGGACGATTTGCCCGAGCCATCGGAAGACGGAAAATACCTGGCCGCCGTTGCCTTGCGCTGCCGCCGGATTATTGAGAAAGTCCCGGGTGGACTTTTTATCCTTTTCTCGAGTTGGAAAACCATGCGCGGGGTGCATCAACGGCTTAAGCGCAAAGTGAAGGATCGGCCTTTGTGGATTCAGGGAGCTTCAGGAAACGAAGCTATTCTCTCCGATTTCGCCTCGGCCGGCAATGCCGTGCTTTTAGGCGTGGACACTTTCTGGCAGGGCGTGGACGTGCCCGGTTCGGCTTTATCCTGCGTGGTCTTGGTGAAGCTGCCCTTTTCCAATTACGGCTCCCCCGTGGAGCAATCCCGGCGCCGGTGGTATGAATCGCTCGGGCGGGGTTATTTCGAAGATTATAGCCTGCCTCGGGCCGTCATGAAATTCCGACAGGGCTTCGGGCGGCTGATACGTTGCTCTACGGACCGGGGCGCGGTGGTGGTTCTGGATTCGCGCTTGCTTCACCGCGGTTACGGCCGCGCCTTCCTGGAGGCCGTGCCGTCCTGCCGCAGACTTGAGTCTATCGTGGAATTAGGCGCGTTTTTCGAAAAGTAAAGTTCGGAGAGGGAGGGATTCGAACCCTCGGTACTAGGTTATACCCAATACAACGGTTTAGCAAACCGTCGGTTTCAGCCGCTCACCCACCTCTCCAAAAGCGAATAAGTCTTTAATTACTGTAACTTTTTAGTACTGCCACAACAAGCCCATGTGAAATCCCCATCGAAAATAGGGGTTTTGGAGCGACTTTGGCTCATTTGCTATGCGCATCCGGTCTGCAAAACAAAGACTCTTCCGGCCGACATTTCCGCGCCCGATCCAGGTACGACTGAATCGATTTAGGGTCGTTATGCCCGATTTCGTATTGAAGCTCGCGGAAGTTGTTGAGCACCATCGAGCGATGCATGGCGAAGGTCCCCCTCAGATCATGTATCGTAATGTGCTGTTCTAATTTGGCAGCCTTCCGAGCCTGCTTAAATAATTTGCAGACCCAACTCTCCGAGATCGCGGTTTTCTTGCTTTCGTTGGCGTAGAAGTAAAACCCGCTGATGGGATGTGGTTTTAGTCTCATGAGCAGACGTTCGAACCTTGGCCCAAGACTCGTAATATTCAAAGAGCGCATGGCTTCCCTAGGCGGACAACGCCGCTTCTCCGTTGGAAGCCAAACTTCACCGTCGCGGATGTCGCCGGCCCGTACATCCAATGCCTCGCCTATCCGCGCGCCGGTCAGCACTAGAAACTCAACCAACGGTTGGATGGGTTCCGGGCAACCGGCAAGTAGTTTATCAATTTCCGGTAGCCGTAACCAAATCTTGCTTCGATTAGCCGCAGGTAATCCTTTAACGGGCAGCGACGGCAGGGTTTTGATGAGTCCGCGGGATAGCGCGTAGTAGAGAATTCTACCGAGGCAGTTTAATCGCCGCTTGACTGTACTGTTGGCGAGGCCATCCTTAAGCCATTTATCGCGCAGTTCTGCGGCATCTTCGGTTCGGATTTTGTGTAGAGGCAGTTTCCCCAAACCGTGGCAGATCGCCTTGGCCAAATCGACTTCTGCTCCATACGATTTGGGATTTGGCAGGCGCGGTTCAGCGCAGGAGGGTAAGAAATTGTCATTCACAAAATTGCTGAGAGAAATAGGGATCTCTGCGCGGGCACCAAGGTTGGAGTCGTCGGCCGTCTGGCCAGTAAGGAAAGCTACCAAGGCCTCCATTGTCACCGTTGCCTGGACATGCTGGTCACGATAATAGATGTCGAATTTGGCCTCCTCTCGGTTCACCCGCTTTACATTTAAGGGG
>MGUO01000190.1:3672-10607 GCA_001800015.1 Elusimicrobia bacterium RIFCSPHIGHO2_02_FULL_57_9 | reverse complement strand
TCCCGGCATTATGAAGGAAAACAGCATCAGGATGCCGCCCGATAAATACAGCCAATAGGATGTCATGTTCAGGCGGGGGAAAGCCATATCCGGCGCCCCGATCTGCAAAGGAAGAATGTAGTTGCCGAACGCCCCCACGGCCAGCGGGACAATGCCCAAAAACACCATGATGGTTCCGTGCATGGCCCCCAGGGAATTGTAAAACTCGCCGCTCATAACGCCGTTGGGAGCCAGGGCCGGGGAAAGAAAGCGGCCGATCACCGGGATGGGGGTGCCCGGAAAAGCCAGCTGCCAGCGCATCAGCATCATCAGGCCGAATCCAGCCAGGAGAAACAGAAAGGAGGTGATGAGGTACTGCAGGCCGATTGTTTTATGATCCAGAGAGAAAACATAAGAATTGATAAAGCCGGCCTGGGCATGCTCGGTGTGAGCGTCGTGATGAATCGGAGTTTTAGTCGCCATGGCGGCTTTTAATCCAGGCGTCATAATCTTGCGCGGATTGCACGATCGCATCTGCGCGCATGAGGCTGTGGGCAAAGCCGCAAAGCTGGGCGCAGGCGATCTCATAGATCCCCGCTTTCGTCGGCTCGACCCAGACGGGGATAACCATCCCGGGGACGGCATCCTGTTTGATTCTGAATTCCGGCACGGAAAAACTGTGGATGACGTCCTTGGAACTTAAGCGAACGAGGGTGGGTTTGCCCAGAGGCATGTGCAGCTCGTTGGCCGCCACGATATCGTCCTGGGCGGCCGCGTCGTTCCGGTCCAGTCCGATCGGGTTGGAAAAATGGATCAGCCTCGGATCGCGCCGACCGAATTTGCCGTCCGGCCCGGGGTAGTGGATATTCCAGGCGAATTGCTCGGCCACGATATCGACTTGGTTGGAAGCCTCGGGCTTGGGGAAGTTGATTTTGATGCGGCTCCACACCGGGATGGCGTAGAAGGCAATCAGGGCGATTTCAAACACCATCACGATGATATCGGGCATAAGGCTGCCTAGCGCGCTGTGGGACTTTTCGCGCTGGGCGCTCACTCCCTCCCGCCGGCGATAGCGGAGGATCAGGTAAGTGAAGAAAATGCCCCAAAGGATGAAGATCGCGAACATCGCGTAATGGATGAGGCGGATGCCGAAGTCGATATCGTCTGCGAATGTCGAAGCTGCGAGAGGAAGGCCTAAAAAATTGTTCATCAGCCCTAACTATGGAGAGATTATCACATTTATGGCATGGATGACAATTAGAAATCCGGCGTTGAATCGGGGCGCAGCGAGAAAAGATACTCAATCACGGCTTCGAGGTCTTCCTCTTTAAGAACTTGACCCCACGCCGGCATGGCTATCAACGGCTCGGGACCGTTGGGATCGCGTCTCTCCGGCGTCTTGCCGCGAATGATGAGCTTTATCAGTTCTCCTTTAGTATAGGTTTGGGAGACCCCGTTTAAAGCGGGAATCCGGCCGTCGGCCACGTTGTTGTTGGGCGCTCCGTTGCGGCCGTCCTTGCCGTGGCAGGCGATGCAGCCGGCGCGCTCGTAAATTATTTTTCCGCGGCCTACCGGGTCAAAACGCAGCTTCGGACTATTCCAGGGAGCGGCCGAGCCGAAGGCCTCGCCCTTGAGAGAGGCCAGGTAATCCACCATGGCTTGGCGGGTCTTATCCGCCAGGCGCGGGTCGGGCATGAGCGCGTCTTTTTTCCAGGCCGAGGGATTTTTAAGCCAGGCGTCGAGCCATCGGCGATTATGGCGCAAGCCCACCAGCGTCAGATCCGGAGCGCTGCTGCCTCCCCGGTGGCCGATGCGGTGGCAGGCGCTGCAATTGAGGGAATTGTAATAGGCTTGGCCGTCGGCGCCGGCGCTGCCGGAAACCGGAGCCAAGCCGCATGCCAGGATGAAAAACCAGCGCAGCTTCCTCATCAAGAAGACAATTGTACCAAAAAATGGTAAAACTGACTTGTCGGAGTCGTTCTTATTGAGGTGATTATGGGCAATTTAGGATATGCTGAGATTCTCGTGATTTTAGTGGTGGGCCTTATCCTTTTCGGGCCCAGCAAAATCCCCGAGTTCGCCCGCCAGTGCGGGAGAGCCGTCAATATGTTCAAGCAGGGTTTGCGCGACGGGCTTGAGGCAGAGCCGGAAGAAAAGCCGAAAGAAGATCTCAAAAAAGAGAACGCCCCGCAGTCTTGACGGTTCCACGCAAGCCCGTCAAGGTCTTCGCGGCCGGCTGTTTCAACCGCATCCATAAAGCGCACGTGCGTATGCTTCAAACCGCGCGTTCTTTGGGCGATGAATTGGTGCTGGTTCTTTCCAACGACGCCCATAATAAGAAGTTCAACGCCGTTGCCGCCCAAGTCAGGATGAAACGGATGCGCAAGTTGGGCCTGGCCGATAAAATCCTGGTAGGAGAGCCGGACAGCTTCGCGAATTCTCTGCGCCGGGAAAAACCGGATATTTTGACCTTGGGTTATGACCAGCGCCTGCCTGATGGGGAAACAAAAAAAACGGTCGAGGAACTGGGCATTCAGGTGGTGGTTTTGCCCTGGTTTCCGGGCCAGGATCAAACCTGCGTTCTGGATGACAATGAGCGAAGCCCCCATTAAGCCTCAAGTCCTCGACGATCCGCCTATGCCCCTGACCGAGCATTTAGTCGAGTTGCGGCGGCGGCTTATCGTTTCTTTGCTTATTCTCGCCGCGGGCTCGGCCGCCGTATTTCATTTTTCCGGGGAGTTCTTGAATTGGCTGGCGCGTCCCGTGGGCTCCTTGATTTTCGTTGCCCCCACCGAGGCTTTTTATACCCGTTTGCGTCTGGCGGTTTACGGCGGCTTTTTGCTGACTCTGCCGCTGATCCTGCATCAGGTCTGGCTTTTCACGGCCCGCGCCATTGAGCCGCGCTGGCGAAAAATGTTTTTATCCATGCTCCCCTTGTCCTACGGGCTTTTTCTGCTGGGATCGGCGCTCTGTCTTTACCTCGTGGTGCCGACGGCGATGAAATTTCTTCTCTCTTACGGCTCCGAGGGTGTGGAGCCCATGATCACCCTGGGCGCTTATCTTGATTTCGTCACGGGGTTGTCTCTTTCCTTCGGCTTTGTTTTCCAGCTTCCCCTGGTTTTTTACAGCCTCAACCGGATGGGCATCCTGCAGCGCTCCAGGCTTGTGAAACTGCGTCGGCATATCTATTTGCTTTGCTTCTTAAGCTCCGCGTTTTTGACTCCGGGTCCCGATGTCGTCACCCAACTCTGCCTGGCTTTGCCGGCGCTTGTCTTGTTTGAACTCAGCTTGCTTGCCATGAAGCGGTGAAACGCGACCGTATCTATCTTTTTTTTATCTTCAACTATTTCGCCCAGGGCATGAGCGGGATCGTCTATGAGCCGATTTCGTATCTGCTCAAAGACGGACTGGGGCTTTCCCCCGGACAAAGCGCGGTGTTCGTGGCCGGGATGACGTTTCCTTTCTTGATCAAGCCGCTGTTTGGAATCATAACGGACTTGCTGCCGGTGAGGGGCCTTCGGCGCAGGCCGCATCTGGCCTTAGCCGCCCTTTTATGGGCGGGCGCCTGGCTGGTCTTGGCCACGCAGGGGAAAGTCTCCTATGGGATACTCTTGGCCATGCTGGTTCTGGTTCATATCGGGGTGGCGGCCTCGGATGTGATCTGCGATTCGGTCATGGTCGAACAGGGACGGGAAAGCCATAAAACCGGGTTTTATCAAGCAGTTCAAATCGGTGTCTTGTATGGGAGCCTGGTTTTGACCGGACTGGGCGGCGGATGGCTGTCCGCCCATATGTCTTACCAATGGATTTTCGCCTTGGCCGCGCTGCTGCCGCTGATGATCCTTTATTCCTGCGTTTGGGTGCGCGAGACCAAGGCGCTTGAGGCGCCGCGGCGCAGCTTAGAGGGATTGTCCGCGCTGATTGCGCAAAAACAATTTTGGTTCATCAGCCTTCTGATTTTTCTCTGGAGCTTCTCGCCGTTCTTGGGAACCGCGCAGTTTTATTATCAAAGCGAGGCCCTTAAGCTTAGCCCGGTTTTTATCGGATTCTTAAGCACGCTGGCCGGCGTCGCCGGCGCTATGGGCGCGGCTTTTTATGGACGGGTCATCGGTAAAAAATGTAGCACGGATACCTTGGTTAAGGCCGCTGTGATCGTTTTCTGCCCGCTCAGTCTGCTCTATGTGTTTTACCTGGGGCCGGTTTCCGTGGCTCTGGTGACGATTGTGATAGGTTTTGCCGGGGTGGTCTTTCGCCTGGCCCTTATGGATTTGGCCGCCCAATCCTGCCCCGCTTACGCCGAGGCCACGGCCTTTGCCGTGTACATGGCGGTTTTTAATTTCTCGGCGTGGGCCTCCAACACGGCGGGGGCGGTGCTCTACGGCGCGCTGCTGCGGGAATTTCCAGCTTACGGCGCTGTCGTGGTCCTGACCCTGATCGGAAGTTTCTGTACCCTGGCTTGCTGGCAGCTTTTGCCGCAAGCCCTGAGCTACGGCGTCATGCGCCGCTCACCGAGTAGTGCTATAATTTCCACCATATGAAGACTTTCCTGAAAATCCTGGGCGTTTGCCTGATTCTTTTTGCGCTTGTGCTTGCCGCAGCACCCTTCATCCTTAAGAAATATTTCCCGCCGGAGAAGATTCGCGAGCTGGTTGTCTCAAATGCGGGGAAAAGCCTGGGGCGCCAGGTGCGGCTGGGCGATGTTTCTTTCAGCCTGCTCAAGGGCCTCACGCTTAAGAACCTGGAGATATCGGAATATCCTGATTTTTCAGCGGGCACTTTCGCCGCCTCGGAGGCTTTCAGCCTTCAGATTCAGTGGCTGCCTCTGCTGCGCAAGAAAATCGCGGTGGATAAGATGGATGCCAAAGGCCTTAAGTTGAGCATCATTAAGGAAAAAGAGGGCGTTTATAATTTTTCCAACCTATCTTCCTCCGGTCCCGTCGCTGCCTCGCCGAGTCCGGCTGAATCACAATCTCCCGTTGAACTAAGCATTCGGCGGGCGGGAATCGCCGGTGGAACAATCTATTATAAGGATAAAGTCATCGGCGACACCTGCGAGTTTGGAGGGATAAAGCTTGACCTAAAAAATTTTCGCATGCAGGGGTCTTTTGACGCTGATTTATCCTTGGCGGCCCTTGGCCAACTTTCGGGTCGTCCGGTGAATGTGGGAATAAACTTTTTGGGGAGGCTGGATTTGGGGGGGCGGAAAGCGGAAAATATGTGGGCCCAAATAAAAAGTTTATCCGTTCAATGGCCGGCGGCGACCAGACGTTTCATGGGCCCTGTCTTAACGGCGAAGTTTTCCGGCTCGATCAAGAATATAACGGCCCCCGAGGTCGATATAAAGGCATCCCTATCGGCGGATAAGACGGAGATCCTGGATTTGGAGTTTGAGGGGAAAGCCGTCATGCCGGGTCCTCAATCGGTATTGAGCGTGGGGGGGGATTTTGGGCTTAAAACACCGGGCTTTAATCCAACGGAGCTTAAGGGAATCATTTCATTGCCCGACATTATGATTCCGCCGCTAAAAACCAAGGGGAAGATGGATTATCAGGGAGACAATCTTTCCATTTCTTCCTGGCGGCTGGAATCGAGCTTCGGCGCCCTGGATATCTCGGGCTCGGTGCGCGGTATCGGCAAAGCCAACGCCGCGGATCTGAATATCTTGGGTAAATTCGACATCCCGGAGCTTAAATCCAGTGATATCCCCTACGCCAGGCTGCCGCCCGGATTGGTTATGCCGGCGATGTCCCTGCAGGCCAAGGGACGGATCAAAAACGATCAAATCGATATCCAGACCCTGAAGTTGAAAACCAAGGGCAATGATATAGAGGTAGAAGGCAAGCTCATGGCCCTTAAGTCCGCCCGGCCCATGGTGCAACTGATGATTCAGTGCCGGTCGTTTGTTCTTGAGGAGCTTTCCAGAATTTCCGCCCAAACCCGGAACATGAATTTATCCGGGCGCGGCTCTTTTGCCGTGGCGGCCAAGGGGCCGATGAACAAGCCGGCCTTGGACGGGGAAGTGCGGTTTCAGGATTTAGGCGCCGCGATCGCGGGGCTGAGGCTCTCCGATTTTTCCGGCGGCGCCAGGTTCAACGATAAACGCATCCATCTGCCCAATATTTCAGGCCGCGTTGCCGATGGCAATTTAACCATGAATTTAACGGTCAAAAACTACACTGAGGCGCTGGAAGTTGACCTTGAAGCGGATCTCAACCGTTTGGATTTGGGGAAATTGCTCGAGGCCAATACCGCGGTCAAGTCCGCGAATAAAACACAACTTCAAAGCCAAGCCGAACCCTCCGCTCAGGCCTCGGCGCCGTTGAGCACGAAAGGCGAATTGACGGTGGGAGAGATGGTTCATCCCAACGCGCAAGCCGGGAATTTGAGGCTGAGCTGGGATATCTCCGGTATTACGCCGGATTTAAAAAGACTCGCAGGCCGGGCTAAGATTCACTCCAGCGGCGGCCGGTTCACCTCCCTGGGAGATGTGGCCTCCGAATCAAAATGGGTTAAGGTCTTGATAATGCCTCTGATGGTGTTTCAAAAAATAGGCGCCTTGGGGGGGATCAAGCTTTTCCCGGACTTCAACAACATGCAATATACGGAGTTGGCCGGCGACTATGTTTTTAAGGACGGCGTCATGACCCTAAAGGATAGCCACGTTTACAGCGAGGCCGCCGCGGTCAGCGCTCGAGGGACTATTGATATTCCCGCTGAAAAACTCAATCTGCTGGTGACCACCGAAGTGGGGAAGATTGTTCCCATTGAGATCGAGGTGCGCGGCAGCTTTGAGAAGCCGTCGATCAAGCCTAAAATCGGGAAATTCCTGGCCGACCCGGCCAAGCGCCTGCTTGAGGAGCCCGCCAAACAGATTCTAGGCGAACCCGCCAAACAACTGCTGGAAAATATTTTCAAAAAGAAATAAACGTTTACTGATTCTCGAAATAGTCGTTAAT
>MGUO01000190.1:0-3651 GCA_001800015.1 Elusimicrobia bacterium RIFCSPHIGHO2_02_FULL_57_9 | reverse complement strand
GACCTTGCCGCTTAAAGCGATGTAGGTGCGGCGCACCGCTTCATTATACTCGGCTGAGGCTTGCCGGTCCGAGGCGTCGAAGCGTGAGATGATTTTTCCGCTGTACCCGTCCTTGATGCTGACGGCAACCGTGGTTCGCGCCCATTTCCAGTGCTTGTCGGTGCTGGGAGAGGAGCTGCTGCTTATCTTGCCGTCTATGACGATATCTCCCGTTTCGTTGGCGCTCCCAACCGCGGCCTGGAGGCCGAACTGATTAAGGCCGTTGATAATGCCGGTCTGAATTTCATCGGAGCCGTCTCCGGATAAATTGACGACGACGTCGAGTTCGGAAAGGGCCTTGGCGGCCTGGGGTCTTGCCTCGGCTTCATTAATGGAGCCGGCCAGGGCCTTGCCGTCCGCATCGAGCACGCGCAGCTTGGAATTCAGCTCCGAGCGGCCCTTGAGCAAAACCAGCAGCTTCATGGCGGCCTTGACCCGCGCCATCTTTTCTTTAGCCTCATCCATCTGCTTTTTGCGCTGAATCACTTGAGCGTCTAATTCGGAGATTTTATCGTTGATGGCGGCCATCGCCTTAGCGCGGTCGAGAATTGCCAGGGCAAAGTCCTGCCTGCTGCCTTCATCCCGCCAATTCTCCTCAATCTCAACGCCCTCCAAGGCCGCTTTTGAAGCGGTTCGCACGCTTTGGGAAACACTTTGGGAAAAGGAGTTTTTCTTGCCGCTTTCGTTGTTCTCCGATTCCGAGATATTCGTATCCACGCTCACCACCGTGGAAAATATTTTGGATATTTGGCCGATGGCCATAGCCTCGGCCGCAGACCGGTCGCCTCCGAAGCCGACCCCGGTCAAATACATCTCGCGGGGGTATTCGATGCTGCGTCCATCCACCCAGTCCGGCCGGGGATCGCCCAGAGCGGCCCAGGCCGGGAGAACTGCGGTTACGAAGGCGATCAAGTGGACAAGTTTTTTCATTGTGCCGTCCTGTAAGCGAGATAGGTTCGTTTGGATTGCGTAATTTCGACGTCCTTGAAAATCCGGGTGGAAATGAGTTGCCCTGAAGCGCTTTTGAAATGGACCTCCACGTCATGCCTGCCGGGGGAAATCTCCAGGCGGGCCATGCGTATCTGCGCGGGCAAAGATGACCAACCGCGCGTATCGGCGATTTCAGTTGCGGCAGCGGTGCCGTGCGCAAAGGCCCGGGCGGTCTGTCGGCAGAGAGTCGTCTGCCAAGCCTCTTTGCCGTAGCGTTGCGCGCAGCTTTTATCCGCGGCGCGCGCAGCCGACTCGGCGATCACGTATTTAACCGTGGCCCGGGCGATAGAGCGGGTCACGGCGCCTGCCATGCGCTCGGCCAGGCTCTTAGAGGCGATAGCCGAGATATCTTCCATCAGCCGGGTCGAGGAAACGGCCGAGGAGCCTATTCTTACTTCCGAGCTTGCTATGGAAAAAGAATCCTGGACATATTCCGGATAAGAAACCGTGACGGCATGGCCCAAAAAACCGGCGGCCAGGGCGTTTTTAAAACGCGAGTCGCCGGCTTCGGTGTCGGGGCTTGATCGCGCGATAGCCACGGCCTGATTCCAGGCGACTTGAAAGGTCTTTGAGACTTTGCGCGGGATAATTCCGTTATAGTGAATAAAGACAAGCTCTCCGCTTCGGCCGTCTTCCTGGGGCGAATCGAAGCGGGGGGTGGGGGTATTATAGGCGGAGGCATACCAGGAATAGGCCTGCATGGCCGCCTCCAGGGAAATGCGGGCATCGTCGGTTTTTCCAGCGTCGGCGTAAAGCAGGAAATCCAAATAGCGGGCAAAGGCGTCGTCCTTGTAGCTATTTTTCTTGCCCATCTTCCGGTTGAGCTCATCAAGAAACAACTCCACTTTCCTGGATTCAACCAAGGCTTCGTCCAGCCGGCCAAGAAACACGTAATTTAAGGCGCGAAAAACATTGGTGAGGGTGCGTTCGAAAGGCTCCCCAGCGTAATCCATGATATTGTCGTTGAGAAGAATCATCCCGCCTGCTTGGCTCAAGCTGACGGTATAAAGCTCCTCCATGCGCGACTGGGCCTTGTCGAAACTCTGGCCGCTTTCTTTGTACTTGGCGGCGTGATGTTGGACCATGCCCTTATCGAGGTAGAAGAGAACCATGTTTTTCCGGCCGTACTGCCGCTGCTTGCCTTTTTCGAGATGCTTTTCGGCGGAAGGATAATTTTCCATCGCAATCAAGCGGTTGAGGGCCTGCTTGCTCAAAGACGACGGAGCGCCGGCGCAGCCGGCCAAGGCCGCGGCCATAAGTGCGGCCGCCATCCTCGGCGCCCAGCGCATGGAGCGTCAAGCTACCAGGAAGCCCGGGAGCGTTTGACGAATTTCTTGATCTTTTTTTGGCCGTTCCAGGCAATTCGATTCGACTTCATGTCCAGGAGCTTAAGGTTGGTCTGATAGAGAACGACGGTCTTGCCGCCCTCTTTATCTTCAACGGTGTTGATGGCGCCGCTGAGCATATAATCGGCGCCGGTCTCCTGGCCATGGGCTTTGCGCGTGGCTTCTGCGGCGTTGGTGTCCTGGTCAAGCCGCTCGTCCCGGACCTCCCCGCGCTCGTTTTTACCGGCCACGAATTCAACCTTCCCCGAGTTGATGAGTTCTCTCTGCAGGTCTTCGACGAAGGTGTCCGTGGCGATGTGTTCGTGGCTTTGATTCCTGACCGAGCCGACGATGACGGTGGGGGATTTGCCCCGCGCGGACTTGGCGTTTTCAAGCCAGGGCCTCGACAAACAGTCCTTGATCATCTCCTCGGCCACCAAGCGCGAGTCGGTGTCATTCCATTTGCCGCTCAAATCCTTGACCTCTTCAACCCCCATTCTTTTCACCGTTGTGCCGCAGGCGGCGAGAAACGGCAATAACAACGCTAGAAGGCAGGGGAACTTCAATGCGCTGTTCATGGCTTGTGCTTGGCTTCTTCGGCGGCCAGATCATCGAAGGCTTTCTCGGCGTTGGCGCGCACATAATCGCGCATCTTGGCGTCGAGCTCCTTGGACTCTTCGAGGGTTCTCTTGACCGCGGCCATGTCCAGCTTGCAGAGGGCAAACATCGTGCCGTCGGCCGGATCTTTCCAGTGATCCACGATCACCGCGCCATGTAGGGTGAATTGGGCGAAGTTCTTCAGGGTCTGGGTGATATGCTGTTCCTCGCTGGATTTGCTCATATCGCCCGCGGTGGTTGAGGCCATATAGTCCTTGGTCAGCACCGCGACGTAGCTGTTCATGATTTTGGCGATCTCGCCGCGCGCCCGGTCATCGGAGGCCGTGACAGCCAGGGAGCGGTTGCGTATGCCTTGGGCGATGCCCACGCCGTAGAAGACGGCCCCGTCACCGTCCTTGAAGGCGCCGTTGCCCTTATTGACCCATTCCGGGGCTTTTTCGGCGATCGGTCCCGAGACCGTGCGGCCTGAGCAGCCAATGACTGACGTCATGACGGCGACAAAAAATAGAGCGTTGATCTTGCTTAGATTTTTTTGCATGGGAATCCTCCTGTGAGTCTTTGAAGTCTAACAGACGGCAGGTTTGTTTGTCAAGAGAATGGGCCTCCCGGTTCCCGGGCTTTTGAAAGGGTAGAATAGCCGACTGCTTCGTGACGTCCGGCCTTGGTTTCCGCTCGGCGG
>MGUO01000189.1 GCA_001800015.1 Elusimicrobia bacterium RIFCSPHIGHO2_02_FULL_57_9 | reverse complement strand
GTCGACTTGGAGCCGTCCCTGTAGATTGTTATCCCCTTGCAACCCAGATCATACGCGAGCTTGTACGCGTGGTCTACGTCTTCGATTGTCGCGGAGTTCGCGAAGTTGATGGTCTTCGAGACGGCGTTGTTCGTGTGCATCTGGAACGCTGCCTGCATCCGAACGTGTTCGTCAGGAGCGAGGTCGTGCGCCGTAAGGAATAGTTTTTGCACGTGCACGGGGATCTCCTCTATGCCGACGAGGGACTTGTGGTTCTTGTCTATCTTCTCCCACAGCATCTTGGGTTCCAAGTCGAAGTAACCATTCTCCTCCGCTATCCTCTTGAACAATGGGTTGATCTCCCAGAAGACGTCTTTGTCTTCAGGCCTCTTGCCGGCCTTTATAGCTTCAAGAGCCTTCGCGTTGTATCTTGTGTAGGCGATGGCGAAGAACGGTTCGATGCCCGCGCCCTGCAAGCCGGCTGTGATGCCGATCGTTCCTGAAGGCGCGATCGTTGTGCGTGCGCAGTGGCGGGGTTTTAGCGTGCGTCCTCTGTAGTGCGCGCTCTCCGGATCCAACGCAGAGCCCTTCCAGAACGGGAAGATGCCTCGCGTTCGCGCTAGCTCTTCGGACATCTCAAGCGTCGTGTCGTTGATGAATCTCATTACCTCCTCTCCTTTTGCATACGCGTCAGGCGAGTTGTAAGGCATCTTGAGCATAACGAGCGCCTCAGCCCAGCCCATCACTCCGAGACCGATGCGGCGGTTGCCCTTCGCGATGCGCTCTATCTCGGGCAACGGGTAGTTGTTCACGTCTATGACGTCATCGAGAAGATGGACGCACGTTCGTGTGCACTCGCGCAGGCGGTCCCAGTCCATATCTGTTCCGTCGTCAAGAACGAACTTCGAGAGGTTTATCGAGCCGAGGTTGCAGGGCTCGAACGGCAAGAGCGGTTGCTCGCCACATGGATTTGTCGATTCTATGAGACCGACGTGCGGCGTGACGTTCGAATCAGTTTCGTTGATCCTGTCAAGGATGATTATCCCCGGATCTCCTGTCTCCCACGCGCCCTTGACCATCTCGTCCCAGAGCTTGCGGGCGTTCATCTTGCCCGCAGGCGCCTTCGTGTGCGGGTTGATCAGGTCGTAGTCCTCCCCGTGTTCGACAGCCTCCATAAACTTCTTGTCGATCGCCACTGAGATGTTGAAGTTCTCAAGCTGTCCCGCCGTCTTCTTGACGTTGCAGAACTCGACTATG
>MGUO01000188.1:1878-2020 GCA_001800015.1 Elusimicrobia bacterium RIFCSPHIGHO2_02_FULL_57_9 | reverse complement strand
GCGCGGCTGCGGGCGCAGCAGTCCTGCCCCGCGTTGCCGAACACCGAAAAAATGGATTTCTCGACGCAGCGCTCCAAATCGCAGTCGGCGAAGACGATGTTGGGGGATTTCCCGCCCAGCTCCAGGGAAACCCGCTTGATCG
>MGUO01000188.1:1344-1857 GCA_001800015.1 Elusimicrobia bacterium RIFCSPHIGHO2_02_FULL_57_9 | reverse complement strand
TGCGCTCCCCGGTGGCGGTCTCTCCGGTGAAAGAAATCTTGGCGACCCCGGGATGCGCGGCCAGAGCCTGCCCGGCTACGTCGCCCGGCCCCGGCAAGACGTTGACGACCCCTTCCGGGATTCCGGCCTCCTCGCAGAGCTGCGCCAGCCTGAGCGCCGTCAGCGGGGTATAGCTGGCCGGCTTTATCACGGCCGTGTCGCCGCAGGCCAGGGCCGGGGCCAGCTTCCAGGCCGTGATCATGATGGGAAAATTCCAAGGCACGATCAGTCCGCAAACCCCCACGGGCTGGCGCAGAGTAAAATCCAGGCCGGTGGCCGAAACCGGTATGGTGCTGCCAAAATATTTGGTCACGGCCCCGGCGTAATATTCAAAGCAGTCGGCCGCGACGGCGACCTCGCCCCGCGAATCGCTGATGGGCTTGCCGGTGTTGTAGGTTTCAAGCAGCGCCAGCTCTTCGCGGTGATCCCGCACGGCCTGCGCGAATTTAAACAACGCCCGCGCCCTGTCCCTGG
>MGUO01000188.1:0-1210 GCA_001800015.1 Elusimicrobia bacterium RIFCSPHIGHO2_02_FULL_57_9 | reverse complement strand
GCCGCGTCGCCCTGCGCCACCTCGGTCAACTTTTGCCCGTTGGCCGGATTATGCACCGCGAAGCGCTTGCCCGCCAGGCTCGAGACGGCCTTTCCCCCGATCCATAAATGCCACAGGGATTTGACCGGAGCTGAGGCAGCGGCGCGCTTGATTTTTTTCGAAGCTTGCGGGGACATGACGCGTTTTATGCTATCACAATAACGGCGCCCATGCAAAACGGCGGCCAGTCTGCCGCTTAAAAATAGTTGGCGGTGATGCCGCCGTCGACCACGATGGCCGCGCCGTTGGTCCAGGCGGATTCGTCGGAGGCCAGATAAACGGCCAAGGCGACGATCTCTTCAGGCTTGCCCAAGCGCCCCATGGGGATGCGGTTGATGCGCTTGGCCTTCTCGGCGGGGTTGCTCAAAAGCCACTGCATCAGAAGCGGCGTTTCGACCGGCCCGGGGCAGACGGCGTTGCAGCGCACGCCTTTGGGACCGAACTGGACCGCCAACGATTTGCTGAGCGCGATGACCGCGCCTTTAGACGACGTGTAGGCGTCCTGCGGCACCGAGCAGCCCACCAACGCCACGAAAGAGGCGATGTTGATGACCGAGCCTCCGCCGCCGCGAATGATTTCCGGTATGCCGTAGCGGCACATCAGGTACATCCCCTTCAAGTTCACGCGGTAGACGAGATCCCAGACTTCCGGCTCGGTGTTAATCACCGAGCAGTCGTCGGACGGGAAAATGCCGGCGTTGTTGTAGAGGACGTCCAATCGCCCGTAGCGCTCGACGCCGCGCCGGACCATCTCCCGGGCGTCTTCGGTCCGGGAGATGTCTCCCGCGACAAAAAAGCCGTCGCCGCCCTGCGCTTTCACTTCTTGCATCGCCGCCTCGCCCGCCGGCGCCTGGACGTCCGTTCCGACGACCTTGGCCCCCTCTTGGGCGAACCTCCGGGCCGCAGCGCGCCCCATGCCGCTGGCGACTCCCGTGATCAGGCAAACCTTGTTTTTTAAGCGCATAGTCTATATCCTCTCAAAGAACTTCTCCCGCTCCCAGCAGGTGACGGCGGCGTCAAATGAAGCCTGCTCCAAGCCGGCGGAGCGCAGGTAATGCTCGATGACCTCCGGGCCGAAGGCCTCGCGCGCCCGCGAGCTTTTGCGCAACAAATCCACCGCCTCCGCCAGCGATTTCGGCACGTCGGCAACCCCTTCGGCCAGGTAGGCGTT
>MGUO01000187.1 GCA_001800015.1 Elusimicrobia bacterium RIFCSPHIGHO2_02_FULL_57_9 | reverse complement strand
AGCGCCGCGGATTCGGCAATGGGCTTGGGGGCCGGGGCCGCCACCGTCGCCATGGCCAGATAGCCGACACAGGCGCAGGTGATAAAAAAAAGCCAGGTTCGGATCAGCTTCCGCGGCATGAAACGTTATTATACGAAAAACTTATCGATTTCCCTAAGATTTTGCGCTGATGTCCCAACGGCAGGACCTATCAATTTTGCTAATATTTTTTCAAATAATGACGAGCTTGTTGTGGACCGCCCTGCTGCCCATCGCCGTGTTTCTGGCCGGCTTCTGGCTCTATGGAAGCTGGCTGAGCAAGGCCTTCGGCCTGGATGATGCCCGCGGCACTCCCGCCTGCCGCACCAACGACGGCCAGGACTTCGTACCCACCCGGCCCGCCATTCTATTGGGCCAGCATTTCGCGGCCATCGCGGCGGTGGGTCCCATCGCCGGCCCCATTATCGCGGGCGGCAAATACGGCTGGCTGCCGGGGCTTTTCTGGATTGTGCTGGGCGCCATATTCATCGGCGGCGTTCACGATTTCTCCGCGCTGGCGATATCGGTACGCCACGGCGGCAAAAATATCGGCGCTGTCCTACGCGAAGTCTTGGGCAAGCGCGCCAGCCTGCTTTTTTCGGGCTTTATCTGGTTGAGTCTTATCTACGTCATCGTTGTTTTCGCCGATTTGACGGCAACGGCTTTTGTCAGCCGCCCCGAGCTTGGAGCCGAGAACTTCGGCCCGGGGGTGGCCACCTCGTCTTTCCTCTACCTTCTATTGGCTGTCGTACTCGGCCTGGTCTGGAAGCGCACGCAATGGCCTCTTTGGGTCACGACCGCGATTTTTGTGCCGGCCATTTTCTTTGCGATCTGGATCGGCCAAAGGCTGCCCGTCGCATTCCCCGGCGAAATCCTGGCCCAGCAAAGAGCCTGGGACTGTCTCATCCTGGTTTATTGCTTTGTGGCGAGCCTGCTTCCCATGTGGCTTTTGCTTCAGCCGCGCGGCTATCTCGGGGGCTTTATTCTTTATTCCACTTTTGCCGCCGGCGTTTTCGGCCTTCTTTTCGGCGGCCAGGCCGTTTCTTTTCCCAGCACGCTTAAGCCGGTAAGCGAAGCGGGGCCGTCGCTTTTCCCCCTTTTATTTACGACCATCGCCTGCGGCGCCTGCTCGGGCTTCCATGGGCTGGTCGCGTCGGGGACCACTTCCAAGCAACTGGCGCGGGAAACCGACGCGCGCATTGTCGGCTACGGCGGCATGCTTTTGGAAGGCCTGGTGGCCGTCATCGCCATGGCCACCTTGATGATGCTGGCCCCCGGCTCGCCCGATCTAAAACTTGGGCCCGATGAGATTTACGCCCGGGGCCTGGCTCATTTTCTGGGGGTATTTGGCGTCCCTTTCGCCTCCGGCGTCATATTCGGCAAGCTGGCTTTCGCGACCTTCATTTATGACACCCTCGATGTCGCCGCACGCCTGGGCCGCTATGTCATGGAAGATTCTTTCGGCCTTAAAGGGAAAAAAGGTTCCATCATCGCCACGCTGCTGACATTGCTCGTGCCGCTGGGCGCTGTTTTCGCGACATTTCATGATGGCTCAGGAAAACCTCTGCCCTTATGGAAGCTTTTCTGGCCCGCTTTCGGCGCCTCCAACCAGCTGCTGGCCGCCATGACCTTAACCGGCGTGACGATTTGGCTGCGGCGCGAGGGCCGGCGCTGGTGGATCACCGGCATCCCGGCGCTCTTTATGCTGACGGTTACCTTAAGCTCCCTGGTCCTTATCGTAAAACCCTGGCTTTCGACGCTCGCCACGGGGCAGGGCAAGCTTGACCCGATCGGCACAACTGGAATTCTACTGATCGCCGTGGCTTTGGCCTACCTTTGGGAAGTCGTCAGCCGGGCCCGGTGGTGTATATGTTGTTCCCAAAAATCCAAAGTATCCCGGCGATAAGCCTGGCAAGATGGTAGACCCTAACGTCGAATATCTTCTTGAGCCCATATTCGATAATTCGGCACCCAGTCCGGGGACCTGGACAAGGCCGTTTCCCATGCAAGCCCTGGCAAGGCTCATGCCCCATCATTCCGGCCAGGATGTTACGGCGAAAGCGGCCAAGGGAGTGCCTCAAGGCCAGGACTTTGTTGGAAATCTGGCTGGACACAGCCGGCGAATATCCGCCCCTTGGGTAATGGCCGGCTTAGCAGGCCTGGCTTGCCTGGCAGCGGCCGGTTTCCTTCTAATTCGCCGCAGATGATTCGAGGCCTCTCCCTATTTTGTCGAGAACCCTGATAGCGCCGGTTGAGCCCAGGGAACTGAAAATCATATAATGCAGTTTCGGCCTGGCTTTACGGTGCGATAGCCAAGTGGTCCAAGGCGACGGTCTGCAAAACCGTTATTCGCGGGTTCGAATCCCGCTCGCACCTCCATTTAATCGCTTCTTCATCGAGGCCTTTTGGGCTTCTCCGGTCATGGGCACGAACTGAACGTCCATGATCGCCTGCCGCTCCATCCCCTTGGGCGTCTTTCTGACCACGACCAACTGCTGCGCCGACCAGACCCCGCGCAGCTCCTGGCCCACCGGGATGACCATGAGTCCCCCGATCCGGAGCTGGTTCACCAGGGGCCGGGGTATATGGTCCGGCGCGCAGGTCACGATGATCGAATCGAAGGGCGCGGCCTCGGGCCAGCCCCGATAACCGTCCCCGGCCCGAACGAACACGTTCTTGTAGCCGAGCCTCTCGAGAGTCTCCCGGGATCGCCGCGCCAGGGGCTCGATGATCTCGATGGTGTAGACCTCGCGCGCGAGTTCTCCCAGGATCGCGGCCTGGTAGCCCGAGCCCGTGCCGATCTCAAGGACCCTGTCGCCCGGCTTGACCTCCAAGACCTCGGTCATGGTGCCGACGATGAAGGGCTGGGAAATGGTCTGCCCCTCCCCGATGGGGAGGGGATAGTCCCCATAGGCCCGGTCCGCCACCGCGGCGGGGACGAAGTCATGGCGGGCGACCTTGCGCATGGCGGCCAGGACCCCCGGAGCGCGGACCCGGTGCTCCGCGGAGTACGTTGCGATGAGGTCCACCATGACGTCGCGCTCGTCCTGCCGTTGGGCGGCGAGAACGAACGGCCGCCGCGCCTTCCCGGACGGGGCGACCGAGGACCCGCCGTTGCATCCGAACAAGGCTAGGATGAGGGCCGCCGCGAGCTTCCTGTGTACAGGCACAAGGGGGGATTATGCCACCAAGATCTTAATGGGACCAATAAAGAGACTATTTTATTAAAGACCCCAGACCGCGCTCTCCACCAACGACATAAATGGCCCACTGGTCTATCTGTTCAGCGTACTTGACGATATCTTTCATCAGCTTGGGATCCCGGGCCAAGAGCTTCTCCAAAAGCTCTTTCAATCCCTCGCCATCTTTTTTAAATTGTTCCGCGTTTGGATTAAATATCGCGGCAAGCGTCAAATCAACACCCTTTAGATCGCCGGACGCCTCAATTTTGATGGCTCGCAAAACTTCATCCTCCGGCTTCCTGTCGGGAGGAAGCTTCGCCAGATCAATCTCGCCCTCCAACGCTAGCCCCAAAGCTTTTAGATTCCCTTTGTCATCAACTTCTTTATGCGTAATGCGGGCATCCACTCTGGCGGCGCCTTTGTACTTCCTTGCGTATTCATCCGCGAACTCCTTGACCCATCTGTCAGCGCTAGGACCCATTTCATTGACCTGTTCTTGTGTAACAACGGATAAGACATCGAACTTGAGCGCGAGCTTGCCTACCAGTTCGGGCTCCCCGCCTGCCTCTGGAAAGTGATAACGCAGCTCAGGAATCTCCAGGCTGGCCTCTCCCTTTGTTCCCTTCTTATGAAGACTCACGGAAAAAGCCAGCTCAACCGCACGACTCTCATTAACGGTGACTTTGCTAAATACGATCTTGGCGCTGGTAACCGGATTGTTGTACGGCGCCAGCAATGTTACGATTTCGGCGTTTAAAGCCGCGACGCGATCTGCTTCACCGGCGAACGAGAGGGCAGCGCTGAATCCCAACAGCAAAACCTGCGCCAAAACCAATGCTGAACTTTTCACTATAACCTCCGCGGATCATACTCCAACTGCAAAGTGATTCTATGAATGCAAGGGGCCGGGCGTCATGGGCCTATCGGTCCGCAAACCGTGGTCTTTTGGCCTGTCCCGGCCTGGGACCCAGCGCCGCGGAAAAAATGGACCCTTCAGTCCGGCTCTCCGCCGCGCGGCTCATGCGCCGGCGCAGATTTCGCCCGCAAGGTTTGTCGCAAGGAGCAACCTGTCCCTGATTCCACGGCCGGACCCTAGGAATCCGTCCGAGTAATCGACTCTTTGCGTGAGCGGGCCGGTCCGCTTCCTTGAACGGGCCGGCTGAATCTGATTGGCCTTGACCTTGCCGGCTCCCTTGTTGCCGTGTGATGTTGTTGATGTCATTGGACACAATAAGCGCAGGTCGCGTTTTCTGAATTTCAGCCCCTATGCGTGTATTGTAATACGCGCATAGGGGCTGTCAAGAACCGCTAAGCCGTCACGGCCGAAGCCCTGGCCTTATCATAGGCTTCGACGATGGACTTGCGCGCCTTATCGTAAGCCTCCACGGTTATAGGATGAGCGATATCGAAATATTCCGATTCGTGCCCTCCCGAACCCCTCTTGCTGGGGAAAGAAACAAACACCCCGCCCTTTCCCTTTTCTTTGGACAGCAATATGCGGATATCCTTGATCACGAAGGCTCCGCCTATGGTGAGCTCCGCGAATCCCAGCAGGTCCGCTTTCCCCCCGTTATTCGGCCCGCTGTAAAGCCTGATTCTTGTCTCCAGTTTCGGCAACCCGTTTGTTGCGGTCATTCGCATTCTCCTCGGCGCAAAATCAGCGCCCAGGATATATACGATTTGACCCCCGAAAAAGTTGCGGTGATTTTTAAGGCCATTCGTAAGAAGAGCGATGCGCTCCGTGCTTGTCGGCGTAGTCTATAAAACGGCTGTAAAAGGGATGCTGGCCGATGGTGGCGGAATCGCCGATAACGATGAGCAGCCGGCGCGCGCGGGTCATGGCCACGTTCATGCGCCGGGTGTCGCAGAGAAATCCGACTTCCGCCTCCGCATTGGAGCGGACTAATGAGACGATGGTTGCCTCTTTTTCGCGGCCTTGAAAGCCGTCCACCGAGCCGATCTCAAGGCCCGGCGCCTTGACCATGGATTTAAGCAGCCTGGACTGGGCTACATAGGGCGTGAGCAAGGCGATATCGCAGGGACTCAACCCCGCGTCAAGCAGTCGCTTCATCAGGCGCACGGCTAAATCAGCCTCGCCCTTATTCTCGCGGCTTTCCAGAAGCTCATTCCAGGATTCCTCGAAGCCGGCCCCGGCCGTGTCGACAAAGGTGAGCGGCACGGAGGTTAAATCATCGCTTTCCACGTTGGGAAGCTCGTTGGCCGTGCGCTTACGCACCGATTCATCGGCCCGGAGCTTGCCCTCGTAGAATTGGCCGGAGGAAAACCCCATGATGGTTTCATGCATGCGGTACTGCACGCGCAAAAGCGTTTGCAGCGAATCCGGCAAAATATCCTTAAGCCGGTCGAACAAGGTGACGGCCAGCCCTCCCTTTGCCGCCTCTTGGGAATAAATGGTCGGAGGAAGCTGCATGGAATCGCCGGCGAATACTGCCTTGCGCGCCAGGGTCAAAGGGATCCAGGAAAAAGGTTCCGTCGCTTGGGAGGCTTCGTCCAAGGCGACCAGGTCGAATTCCCCTTTGACCATTTTCCGGGAAATTCCTCCGTGAGTAGCCAGCACTACCTGGGCCGAAGAAAGAATGCGCCGCGAAATCTCGAATTCGATATCGCGCGCCTGGCGCCAGAGCTGGCGGACCTCGCGCTCGCGACCTTGCCTTTCTTCATAGCCCAATTGAGCCCGGCCCCGGCCGAAACGCGATTTTTTCTTGATGAGACGCTCACGCCGGCCGTCCAACTCGCGAACCTCGTCATAACCTGGATCTTGCTCAAGCAGGGCCGCCAAGTTATTGTGGCGCAGAAATTCCAGGGTGCGCGCCGGGTGACCGAGCCGCACGACGCGCAAATTGGTCTCATGCAGCTTTTCGAGCATGTTATCAACAGCGATATTGGAAGGGGCGGTGGCCAAAACCCTTTCCCCGCGCGCCACGGACTGGCGGATAAGCTCGACTAAAACCGTGGTCTTTCCAGTGCCCGGAGGACCGTGCACCAAGGCGACGTCGGGGGCGGCCACGGCGGTCTCCACGGCTTGCCGTTGAAATTCGTTAAGATGTTCGTTAAAAAATTGCAGCTTTGACTTCGCGCGATGCAAGCGCTCTGGTTTTTTTTCGCCCAGGAAAATCTCGCGCAGCTCGGCCACGCGGTTTTTTTTTGCGTCGCAAACCTTGGCCAGGGCTTTTTTCATCCTCTGATAAGTCGCATCCGATCCCAGCAAGTCGATTTGGCAATTGCCGCGGGGAAATTGAGAGGGTCCCGGACCGTTTAAGGCGACGGTCGAACGGTATTCATCAACCTTATACATCGTTCCTTCAGAGGCAGGAGGCTGGCAGCCTGAAGGGAAAGTAACCAGCACATTGTCACCGGCACCCAAGGCATGAAACGGAGCCAGCTCTTCGCCGGCGCTCTGGCGCGACAGCGTCAGCAAGGTCATGCCGCCTAATCCCCCCTCCACGCCTTCGACGGCCAAGCCCGTGACGGTTTTGCCCAAGGCTTCGCGGGTGGCGATGGGATAGCGGCGCAGCTCGCGCAGATTTTCCTGTTTTTCCGCCAACCGCTCGATTTCCAGCAGCACTAAAAGCCTGTTAAAGTGCTCGCTGCCGCCCACGAAAGTATCCTAGCACATTTGTTATACTGCCACCTTGCCATGCAACTTCAGCCCTTGCGCCGCCTGCTCAGACGACCGCCTCCGGGTTCCGGGAACTTTTCCCGCGACCTGGACCGATACGTCAGTGGCAATAGATTGACCCTGCCGCTGTCGGGAGGCGAGCTTTACCGCGAGATGCTTAAGGCCATCGCCGCGGCTCAAGAAACGGTTCATCTGGAAACCTATATCCTGCGCAGCGATGCCACCGGCAGAAGATTCGCCGCGGCCTTGGGAGCCAAGGCCCGCTCGGGGGTGCGCGTGCGGATCATTTTCGACTCCATCGGCTCCCTGGATATCAACCCCGTGTTTCTTAACCGCCTGCGCAATGCCGGGGTGCAATTCCTCGAATATCACCCGGTCGCTCCTTGGAGGTCGCGCTGGGCCTGGACCAGACGCGACCATCGTAAAATTCTTATCATCGATGGCAAAATCGCCTTCACCGGAGGCGCCAACATCTGCGATGATCACGCCCCCCTTCCGGAGGGAGGCTCGAACTGGCACGACGTGCATGTGCGCCTCGAGGGCCCCGCCGCCTATGAGTTGGACCGTCTTTTCCGGGCCGTTTGGCACAAAGAAACGGGACGGTGGTTCGGCCTCGAACATCACACCCGGCCTCCCCAAGGAACCTCCCGGGTTTGGGCCGCGGCCAATCAGGAATTCATTTATCGCTACCGCATCCGTTCGACTTATTTAAGCGCCTTGCGCGCCGCCCAACGCGAAGTGATTATCGCCAACGCCTATTTCGTCCCGGATATACGGACCAGCCGCGCCCTGGCTGCCGCGGCCCACAGAGGCGTTTGCGTGCGCATCCTGGTGCAGGGACGCTGCGACATTCTTTCGGTTTGGTATGCGGGACGCTATCAATACGAATATCTGCTCCGGCAGGGGGTACGGATATTCGAATGGCAGGGACCCGTGTTGCACGCAAAAACGGCCGTGGTGGATAAAACTTGGAGCACCGCAGGCTCTTACAACATGGATCATCTCAGCCTCTTTAACAATCTGGAGGTAAACCTGCATATTCTCGACCCCGATTTCTCTTCGCGCCTGGCCGGGGTTCTGGAGGATGATATCGCCCAATCGCGGGAATTCAACCTGGGGCAGTGGCGCAAGCGCCCATATCAAGATAAAATCCTGGAGCGATTCTTTTACTTGTTCAAATATTTTTTCTGATATGAAGCTTTATCTGC
>MGUO01000186.1 GCA_001800015.1 Elusimicrobia bacterium RIFCSPHIGHO2_02_FULL_57_9 | reverse complement strand
TTGGGCGGCACCATGGTGGGGGAAAACACCTTGCTGCGCTTCTATGTGATGCACTGCGTGGCCGTC
The DNA here is from genome assembly GCA_001800015.1 of Elusimicrobia bacterium RIFCSPHIGHO2_02_FULL_57_9. Classification (GTDB taxonomy): domain Bacteria; phylum Elusimicrobiota; class Elusimicrobia; order UBA1565; family UBA9628; genus O2-02-FULL-57-9. Next base: position 5,593 of record MGUO01000186.1, on the reverse strand, counting down.
CCTCTTATCGTGGGTGCGCTGTTGATCCTGCATTTCTGGCGCATCCGCAAGGACAGCTTCTCGGCGGCCCCTTATCAGGCGGCCGAGGAAAAGCTCGAGGTCTGGCCGCACTTGGTCCTGCGGGAATATGTTGCCGCGGCCGCCTGCCTTCTCTTTATCATGGTCTGGAGCGTTCTTCAAAACGCCCCCCTGGAAGCCATCGCCAACCCGAATGTCACGACCAACCCCTCCAAGGCTCCTTGGTACTTCGTGGGCCTACAGGAGTTGCTGGTCTATTTCGATCCTTGGATCGCGGGCGTGGTGGTCCCGAATTTAATCATCGTTGGGTTGATGGCGATTCCTTACCTAGACACCAATCCTAAGGGCATCGGCTATTATGCCTGGAAGGAAAGGGCTTTCGCCAATTCCTTGTTTATGCTTGGCATCACCATGTGGTTTATCCTGATCTTCATCGGTTATTTCTGCCGCGGGCCGAATTACTTCTGGTACTGGCCCTGGGAATCCTGGCATGATCCCAAGGCGGCTCCGGTGGCGACTTGGAATTTGTTCGGCCCCAAGGCCATCGCCATGATGCCGACCCTGCTGGGTATTCCGGTTCTGGGCGCGTTTCTGGGCGGTTCCGTGCTGATCCCCAAATTCATCCAGAAAGAAATCAACGGCAAAAAAGCCTATATGGGATTTTTCGGCCTGATGATTTTGCTGGCCCTTGCCGGCCGTTTGACGGGGTTTATGAGCTTGGGCCAGGGGCTTTGGCTGATATTTTTCTCCTATCTGTACTTCTATTTCGGCCTGCTCATGCCCCAGCGTCATATCCGCGGCTTGGATTGGGGCCGTTATCTGGTGACGATGTTCCTGGTAGTTGCGACCATGAGCGTGCTCTTAAAAATGGGCGCGCGCCTGGCCTTTAACGTTAAATACGTGCTGACGATTCCCTCGATCAGCATGAACTTCTAAATGAGCTATCGCAAGTGGTTCTACGGCCTTAACTTCGCGATGGCGGCCGTTTTTGTTTACGCTTACTGGATCGATTATAACACGGAGTGGAAGAAGTACCAGAAGCAATACCTGCGCATGGCGGCCGACACCCTTGACAAGCAGGCCGAGTCGGCCAAGCCCGAGCAAGCCCGCAGTCTTAAGGACCAGGCCCGAAAACTGCGGCACCAGCCGCTGGAAATCAAGCAGATCATCGCCAAGGATTTGGGCCGCGTCGATCGCTGCATCACCTGCCATGTGGGCATGGATGAGTACGCCAACCCCGCCATGACCAATGATTTCGGCCAGCATCCTTATAAAGCGCATCCCAAAATCGACACCCTGGCGAAGAATCATCCCTTCCAAAAGTACGGGTGCGTGGTTTGCCATCAGGGCCAGGGCTTGGCGACCACGGCCGACGGTGCGCATGGCAGGGTCCATCATTGGGAAAAACCCATGTTGGAGGGCTTGCGCGTGCAGGCCTCCTGCGTGAGCTGCCACGTCAATTTTGAGAAGCTCTCGGGCGCCGAGATCGCGGCCGCGGGCAAGGCCCTTTTTGATAAGGTCGGCTGCAAAGGCTGTCATTCCATCAAGGGTGCGGGCGGCGTGGTCAGCGTGGATTTGGGGGATATCGCGGATAAGCCCCTGGAGCGCATTGCCGGCTTTAATTTTCAGCGCATCAAAAAGAACGGGGTTGTCTTGTCCCCTGAGCGCCATGAATGGACGCTGCAGAATTGGATTCTCGGCCATTTGACCAACGATCCCATCGAGGTAACGCCCAACGATCCTTTCGCCGAATATAATGCCGAGCCGGTGGCGCCCAGCGGCATGCCGGATTTCCGCGAGGAACTGGGCCTCCGGGGTGCTGAGGCGATTACCACCTATCTCATGGGCATGACCGCCGAGCAGTTCCCGCACCGCTATTATGTCGCCGCAGCGGCGGCTGCCGAACCCCAATTCTCCAATCCCCTGAAGCACGGCAAATACGTTTACGAAAAATACGGCTGCGCCGGCTGCCACGGTCTGGAGGGCAAAAAGGGGCGGCGCAATTACAACGCCCTGGGGCCGGGACAAGAGAATCTCGAGAAAGATATGGACAGGGGCCAGGAGCCCACCTTGGTGGATGTGGTGGGCACCTATACCAAGGAAGAGCTCATGAAGAAAATAGCCGTCGGCGTGCCGGGTTCGGCGATCGTAAAATTCAACCCCAACGGCCCCACGCCTCCCTTGTACATGCCTGCTTGGAAAGATAAAATCAAGGGCAAAGAGCTGGAAGATTTGGCCGCTTGGCTGTTGAGCGTCGCCAAGAAGGACGAAAGCGGTTTCTAGCACATGACGCTGGAGGAATAGAACATATGAAAATTTATCGAAAATATGCGGCAATCAGCGTGGGTCTGGCTCTAGCCACGGCATTGGCCGTCGTCTTGCTGCCGGGCAGGCCCGTTAATGCCGGCGAAGCGCCCAAGAAGACCGCCGCCGAGCTGGAAAAAGAAAAGGCCATGAAGAACCCCTATCCCAATGATATAGGTCCGGAAAAATTGGATGAGGCGACGCTTAAGGATTATCCCGCCGACAAGAAGGCCGGCTACGAGCTTGCGATGGTCAAATGCGCTCAGTGCCATTCTTCGGCGCGGCCGCTTAACAGCCGCTTCGTTGAGCCCGAAGGCAAGGACGCCGCCGTCTCCGCTCTCAAGAAATCCAACCCCGAGCTGTTCAAAGACGGCGCGGTTTGGCAGATTGAAGGCAGCGTGTGGAACCGCTACGTCAAGCGGATGATGAGCAAGCCCGGCTGCAAGATCTCCAACGCCGAAGGCAAAAAGATCTGGGAATTCTTTGTTTATGACGGCTCCAAGCGGAAAATCGGCGCCAACGCCCAGAAATGGCAAGCCCACCGCAAGAAACTCTTGGCCGACTTCAAGGCCAAGTATCCGCAAAGATACGAAGAGCTGGCCAAGGACAAAGACCTCTAATCCGCAATTCGTCCGGTTTGAGGAGGGATGAAGATCCTTTTTGTTTACGGTCACGAGCCTTCCGGCCATGCCAGTGCCGCCCACGCCTTGGAGTTTTGCGCGCGCGCCCAGGGATTAGAGGCGGTCTGCGCTAATATTTCCGATTACCATTCCGTTCTCGGTCCCGCCATCGCCAAGACCTATTTGCAGCTTATTCAAAAGTGGCCCGGCCTTTGGACGGCTCTTTACGATAATCAGCTGGTGGCCGGCGTCGCCCGGAATTGGCAAAAGCTTTATATCGGCTTTCAGGGGGGCAAGTTGGAATCGAAGCTTAAAGAAATCCGCCCCGACTTGGTCGTTTGCACCCATGCCCCGCCCTTGGCCGCCTTGGCTTTGGAGAAGGCCAAAGGAGGGTTTGATTGGCCCTTGGTGGCCGTAATCACCGATTTTCGGGTGCATAGCTACTGGATAGCGCCTAGGGCGGACCTTTATCTTGCGGCCACATCCGAGGAGTCTGAATTCCTGGAGGGGAAGGGAATTCCCCTCGCGCGTGTTCGCGACACCGGCATTCCCATTCACCCGGTTTTCGAGCAGCCTTTGGAAAAAACAGCGGCTAGAAAGAGCCTGGGCTTAAGCGGCGAGAGTCCCGTCATCCTGATCACCGGCGGCAGCCGCGGCTTAGGGCAACTGGCCGTCATGGCGCAGACTCTTCTTAAGAAGCTTAAAAGCAGCCATATCCTGATTGTTTGCGGAAGCAATCAGGAGCTTTATGAGGAATTAAATGCCCGAGCCTGCGCCGGCGGACGGCTGTTGGTTTTCGGCCGGCTGCCGCCGGATAAAATAAAGCAATTGATGTGCGCCTCGGATCTATTGATCGGCAAAGCGGGGGGGCTTACCTCCAGCGAGGCCTTGGCCGTGGGCTTGCCCATGATATTCTTCAAGCCGATTCCAGGCCAGGAAATCCGCAACGCCGAGTTTTTGCTTGAGCGGGGCGCCGCCGTGCAAGCGCGGAGCCTGGATGAGTTAACCGGGCTTGTCGCTGGTTTGCTTGAATCCAAGAATATTGAGGCGATGAGCCGCAAGGCCAAGGCCCTTGGTAGGCCTGATTCGGCTAGGCGGGCGCTGGAAGCGATGCTCGCGATTTGCCAGTGATTCCGTAAGCCCGAAGTAATTCGGGCTCCCGCCCGTCGGCCGCCGTTTCCCGGACTCTCCCTAGCAGATTCGCATTCGCGCATAGTCCTTGCTTTGCGCTTGATATTGTGGCTATACTATATCCACAATATAAGGAGGCCTCAGCATGCCCAACCCCAACCAGTCGTTAGCCAGGGAGCGCGCCGCCCGCAGCCGTCTTCTTCAAATACTCCGAGGGTCTGGTCTTATCCGCGCTACCTGGGTAAAACTCAACCGCCCCTGCGGCAGCGGGGTCTGTAAATGCGCCACGGCCAAGCGGCACTGGCACAAGTCGTGGTCTATTAGTCAAAGCCGCGCGGGGAAGCTGCGCCGCAAATCAATTCCCAACCGTCTACGGGACGAGGTGGACGGTTGGCTCAAGCAATACTGGGAAGCCCGAGAGTTGCTGGACCTGGTTTCCGAGGAGTATTGGGCCCGGCTGGAGAAGAAGCCCCGACGGAAATGATCGGACGCCTCGCCCGCTACGTTGAGCATCGTTGGAATTTCCTGGGCATGCTGGAGAATGTCCGCGACAGCCGCCATAATCCGACCGTCCCGACTTCGGCCGTATTCCTGAGCGTGTTTGGGATGCACGCCGTGCGGCTTAGGAGCCTCAACGGCCTGGAGCAACAACTCCAAATTCCGGGGCGATGGGAGCCCTGGGTCGGACCCGTCAAGCCATCGGCCGATACCGTGGCCTATGCCCTGGAGCGTTGCGATCCGGATCCCCTGCGGATGATGCTGGCCGACGTGGCCCGGCTGGCTAAACGCAAGAAGGCTTTCCGGCGTCTTTATCCCGACGCCTACTGGGTGGGGGCCTTGGACGGGATTGAAACCTACAAGAGTAAAAAGGGTTGTTATCAGACCTGTTGTCAGCGAAATCTCGGCACAGCGGAAGATCCGATCATCGAGTACTACCACCGCGAGGTGGTCCTGCAGGTAGTCGGAGTGACTCCAGCCTGTCTGCTCGATGAAGAACCGGTTCTTCCCGGTGAAACTGAGACGGCCGCGGCGCTGAGGCTTTTGGAGAGATTCCACGCGCGGATGCCGCGATTTCTCGACGTCCTGACCATGGACGCCTTCTATCTTCAGGCACCCTTCGCAAAGAGGGCTTTGGACCTGGGCTATGGATTGGTCACCATTCTCAAGCAGGAGAACCGTGATTTGTATCAGGACGCGGATAAGATTTTCGAGATCACGAAGTCCGAGACGCTGGCCCTGGTCAACGGCACGGCAGAGGTGTGGGACGTGAAAGGGCTCACCTCATGGAGTCAGCTCGGGCGTCCCGTCCGAGTCGTGCGAGAGCTCAAGAAGTACACCAAGCGGGAGCGCGTGGCCAAGCAGCGGGTGGAGCGTGCCGTGACGGAAGACTGGCGCTGGGTTGTTGTATTCCCCGATGCCCAACAACCGCCGGCAAATTTGATCCGATGCTGGGGGCACGCCCGATGGGACGAGGAAACGCGCGGCTTTGGAGAACTGACGAAGCATTGGCACCTCGACCA
>MGUO01000185.1 GCA_001800015.1 Elusimicrobia bacterium RIFCSPHIGHO2_02_FULL_57_9 | reverse complement strand
CTGGACGACTTTGCCGCCGGCGGAGTGCTGCAGCGCGGCGTTCCGGTGAAGCGCCTTCAGACCGCATCGGGCGAGACCGTGGTAGTTGCCACGATTTACGATCTACTGATGGCGCAGTACGGCGTGCCGCGAGGGCTCGCCGGCCAATACCCGAAAGATTACAACGACGAGGATCTGCCCTACACGCCGGCCTGGTCGGAAAAATACACTGGCATGAGCCGCGAGCTGCTGATCCGCTTTGCGCGCGAGTGGGCCACCACCGCCAAGCTCACCAAAGGCAAATGCACCATCATTATCGGCGCCGGCATCAACCACTGGTATCACAACAACCTGATGTACCGCGCCGGCATTCACGCCCTGATGCTGTGCGGCTGCGTGGGAGTCAACGGCGGCGGACTGGCTCACTACGTCGGCCAGGAGAAACTCGCGCCCGGCGAGCCGTGGTCTGCGATAGCCTTCGCCAAAGATTGGTATCCGCCTTCACGGCTGCAAAACGCTCCGAGCTGGCACTATGTAAACACCGACCAGTGGCGCTACGAAAAAGATTTCACCGACTACCACACCGTTCCGATTCACGCCCAAAACGGCTCCATCGCTCGGGGCCATACCATGGACATGCAGGTGCGCGCGGTGCGCAACGGCTGGCTGCCCTTCTACCCGCAGTTCAATAAGAATTCCATTGAGCTGGTGAAAGAAGCCGAAGCTGCCGGCGCGAAGACGAACGAAGAAATCGTGAAATATGTCGTGCAGCAGCTCAAAGACCGCAAGCTGCGCTTCGCGGTGGAAGATCCCGACGCGCCGGAAAATTGGCCGCGGGTGTGGCTTATCTGGCGCGGCAATGCGCTCATGGCGAGCGCCAAGGGCCATGAATATTTTCTGAAGCACTATCTCGGCACGCACACCAATGCCATCGCCGAGGACATGGCTGAAGGTTCCGTGAAGGAAGTCGTCTGGCACCAGAAAGCCCCGCAGGGAAAGATGGACTTGGTGGTGGATTTGAACTTCCGCATGGATACTTCGGCGCTCTATTCCGATATTGTCCTGCCGGCGGCCACCTGGTATGAGAAAAAGGATCTGAACTCCACCGACATGCACAGCTTTATCCATCCGCTGTCGGCGGCGGTGCCGCCGTGCTGGGAATCGAAGAGCGACTGGCAAATCTTCCGGGAGATGTCGAAGAAGTT
>MGUO01000184.1 GCA_001800015.1 Elusimicrobia bacterium RIFCSPHIGHO2_02_FULL_57_9 | reverse complement strand
GTTCCCGGCGCGACCGGCTTCCTTTTATGCGGCTTTCTGATCACCCATCTGGCCGGGAACTTGCTCATCTACAAAGGCGCCGACGCCTTCAACCGCTACGCCGGGTTGCTGGAAGCCAACCCGTTCATCCTCCCGGCGGAAACTCTGCTGGCCGCTCTTTTTCTCCTGCACGTCGCCCTCGCCCTGCGCGCCCAATGGGAGAACCGGCGCGCCCGTCCGTCGCGTTATGAGAATAAGCAGATGGAAGGCGGCCGGACGCCGGGCTCGGCGACCATGCTTTTGTCGGGAATCGTGATGGCCGCTTTCTTGATCATCCACGTGCGGACCTTCAAATTCGGCGACAAGAGCCGGGGCCTTTACGATCTGGTCGTCTCCTCGTTCAGCAGCTCGTATTACTCCTTTTTTTACGTCGTCGCGATGGCCGGCCTGGGACTGCATTTAAGCCACGGATTTCAAAGCGCCTTTCAAACCTTCGGCCTCAACCATCCGAAGTTCACGCCCTGGGTCAAAGCCGCCGGACTTGTTTTCGCCGCGGTGATGAGCCTGGAATTTGCCTCCATTCCCGTGTGGGCCTATTTTCGCCTTGGAGCCAACTGAAGCATGGCCAACCCCCTGGATTCCCACGCCCCCTCCGGTCCCCTCGAAAAAAAATGGGACAAGCACCGCTTTGATCTTAAGCTCGTCAATCCGGCCAACAAGCGCAAATTTGAGGTGATCGTCGTGGGGACGGGCCTGGCCGGCGGCTCGGCGGCCGCCTCCCTGGCGGAGCTCGGATACTCCGTCAAGGTCTTCTGTTTTCAAGACAGCCCCCGCCGCGCCCACAGCATCGCTGCCCAGGGCGGCATCAACGCGGCCAAGAATTATCCAAACGACGGCGACAGCGTGTGGCGCCTTTTTTACGACACGATCAAGGGCGGCGACTACCGCGCCCGCGAAGCCAACGTCTACCGGCTGGCCCAGATCAGCAACGCCATCATCGACCAGTGCGCGGCCCAAGGCGTGCCCTTCGCGCGGGAATACGGGGGCGCCCTGGCCAATCGCTCCTTCGGAGGCGCGCAGGTCTCCCGCACCTTCTACGCCCGTGGGCAAACCGGCCAGCAGCTTCTGTTGGGCGCCTACGGCGCCCTCATGCGCCAGGCGGCGGCCGGCAGGCTCAAGATTTTTCCCCGCCGGGAAATGCTCGATTTGGCGGTCGCCGACGGGCGGGCGTGCGGCATCGTTTGCCGCAACCTGGTCACGGGCAAACTGGAGTCTTACTCCGCCCA
>MGUO01000183.1:5743-6861 GCA_001800015.1 Elusimicrobia bacterium RIFCSPHIGHO2_02_FULL_57_9 | reverse complement strand
CGCCCACTTGCGGATCTGGTAGCCGCGCGCCGCGGGGTCCAACCTATCCCAGCGGGCGCGCGCCATATCCAGGGCCGTGGAGACGCTGCTTAAAAATTGGGCGCGCTCCCCCGGGCCGGCCTGTTCCCAGGATTTATAGGCCGAGGTTTCGCCGGCGGCCAGCGACCAGGCTTTCTCCAGGTTTTTGCGGATATCCAATTGCGATTCCATGAAAGCGGCTTTTTCCTCGGGGGTGGCATCGGTCCACGAATGGTGCAGGGCCTTGCGGATAATAGCAGGGCGCTTGCGCACAAGCTGCAGCCTCTGATTCTGGGTGAGCATCTCCCAGGTTTCCTTAATCCTTTGTCTCACTTCGGGTTCTGTTCCTAGAAAAGCGATTTTTTCTTCCGGAGCGGCGTCTTTCCAGGCATGCTTCAAGGGCCGGGAGCCAACGGAGTATTTTTTTAGCAGATTCTTTCTTTGCGCGGGGCTGGCCCTTTCCCATTTCGCCTGGATTTTTTCGCGCATCTCCGGGCTGGCTTCGAGGAACGCCGTTTTTTCATCCACGGTTGCGTCCTGCCAGTTGGTCTCGAATACCACGCCTTGAGGGTGAACCAGGGGCGCGTCGGGGTTTTGCAAGGCCTTGGCCGCCGTCGTCATATGGATTGTTGTGGTCGGCGACAGTTCCAGAACATCCTGGTGCTGGGCGCGAAGCGCGGCCGGCACCAGAATCAACCCCAGAGCAAATAAATATTCGATTTTCATAACTTCAGCATAACATTTTTTTCGAGCGCCGCGCAGAGGGCGAAAATGATTTTATCCCAATCGGCGTCGGCGACGGCGCCCTGGGCGAAATTGGCGCGGCCGCCGGCCGATCCCCCGGCGCCGGCCGCGAAGGCCTTGGCTATTTTTTCCACGCTCAGGCCCTTGGAGGCGAGGTCGGGGGTGGCGGCTAATATAAAAGAAAGCTTCCCCTTTGTTGGGCAAGCCGCCAGGAAAACCAGGCCCAAGCCAATTTCGGCCTTGATTTTATCCGCAAGCGGGCGCAACTGCTTGGCATCCGCGTCCTCGAAGCGTTGGGCGTAGAGCCGTATGCCCCCGACCTCGATGATTTTCCGTCCGGATTGGCAGGAGGCGAG
>MGUO01000183.1:0-5715 GCA_001800015.1 Elusimicrobia bacterium RIFCSPHIGHO2_02_FULL_57_9 | reverse complement strand
GAGGGGTTTGCTTTTCCGCCTAAAGCGTGAAGTTCCTCAAGCAGGGATTTTTGGCGGCGCCGAAGCTGTACTGCGGTCTGCTCGCGCTCCTGGTTTTTGACACGGTCGTAGTCGGCCACGGCCTGACCCGCCAGGGCCTCGATGCGCCGCACCCCGGCCGCCACCGAAGCTTCCTTAATGACCTTGAAAGACCCTATCTCGGTGGTGTTGCGGACATGCGTGCCGCCGCAAAGCTCCAGGCTGAAGCGTTCTTTTGGATTTTCCCAGCCCTGAGCGCCGATCAGCACAAAGCGCGGGCGTTGACCGTAATCCTCCCCGAGCAAGGTGACCGCGCCGAATTCTTTGACCTTATCTATGGAATTGACCCGCGGGATCACCGGTTCGCCTTTTTTGATTTCCTCATTAACCATGGCTTCAATGCGGTTAAGCTGTTCGGGATCGATGGCCTTGGGGTTGGTAAAGTCAAAGCGCAGCTTGTCCGGGCCCACGTAAGAGCCTGCCTGGCGCACATGAGCGCCTAAAATACGGCGTAGGGCTTCATTAAGGAGATGGGTAGCGGTGTGATGCGGGACCACGCAGCTGCGTCGTGTTAGGTCGACTTTTACGAGCACAGTTCCACCAGGTTCTATTTTATTGGGTTGAATAAGATCAACCATGTGCAATATTAGAGTTCCTTCTTTTTGGGTATCTGTCACTCGTGCAAGGAGTTCTCTTCCGTCTGCCGTCATTATCAAACCTTCATCCCCAACTTGTCCGCCACCTTCTGGATAGCAGGGGGTTTTGTCGAGGACAAGAACGCCTTTGTTTCCATTGAAACTCCTGGCCACGACTTGGGCTTTTTCTTCAAGGGATTCATAGCCGGTGAACAGGACTTGGATATTGCCTAACTTCGAAAATCTTGCCTTGGCGACGCGTTCGCCGGAGCCTTTCCAAGCGGCGCGGGCGATCCCAGAGGCCTTTTCCGAGGCGGTCTTAAAGCTTTCTTCATCCACGAAGACCCCGCGCTGGGCGGCGATCTCTTTGGTGAGTTCCAAGGGAAAGCCGAAAGTCTCATAAAGCCAGAAAGCGCGCTCGCCGGGGAGGGTTTTCGGGTGTTTGGCCAACAGCTTTCCCAGCTCGGCTTCGCCGGTCACCAAAGTCTCCAGGAATTTTTCCTCCTCGCCTTTAAGCGTAGAGGCGACTTGGGAGGAGCCGTCCTTGAGCTCAGGATAAGCCTGGGCGTAAATTTCGAGAACCGCGGGAATGAGCCGGTGCGCGAAAGGACGGGCGTGTCCGAGCAGCTGTCCGTAGCGCACGGCGCGCCGGATCAACCGGCGCAGCACGTAGCCGCGCTCAACATTGGACGGAATGACGCCTTCGGCCATGAGCATGACGACGGCGCGGCTGTGATCGGCGATGATGCGCAAGGCTTGTTCGGTCTGGGGCGAACGCCGCGGCTCGGCGTTCAATAGTAAAGAGGCTTTTTCCACGATAGGCCGGAACAAATCCGTATCGAAAGGCGAGGGCTTGCCCTGGGCGACAAAAGCAAGGCGCTCAAGGCCCATGCCGGTGTCGATGTTTTTGCGCGGCAGAGGTTTTAAAGAGCCATCGCCCCGGCGGTCGAATTGGGTGAATACCAGGTTCCATATTTCCAGATAGCGGTCGCAATCGCAGCCCACAGTACAGCCCGGCTTGCCGCAGGAATGCTCGCGGCCCCGATCAAAATAAATTTCCGAGCATGGGCCGCAGGGGCCGGTGGGTCCCATGTTCCAGAAATTGCTGTCCGAACCCAGGCGCGCCGGGGCATTGGGCAGGCCCAGTTTTTGCCAAAGCACAAAAGCCTCATCGTCATCCTTAAACACGGTGGGATGCAGGCGCTTTGGGTCCAACTGCATTTCCTTGGTTAAGAATTCCCAAGCCCAGGCGATGGCATCCTGCTTGAAATAATCGCCGAAAGAAAAATTGCCCAGCATTTCGAAAAAGGTCATGTGGCGCAGCGTGGTTCCCACCCGCTCGATGTCGGTGGTCCGGAAGCATTTCTGGCAGCTGGCCGCCCTCGCGATGTCTTTTTTCAGGCCCAAGAAATAAGGCTTGAAGGGGACCATGCCGGCTGAGGTGAACATTAAGGAAGGGTCGCCGTAGGGGATCAAGGGGGATGAATCGTGGATCATGTGATCGCGGGAACGGAAGAAATCAAGATATAAACGGCGAATGGCGGAGCTTGTCATGTATAGTGAACGGGGATCTATTGCGCGCCTCGAGGCGCGCAACTTCTTGGCGCAAAGCGCCAAGAAATTAATTATACCATTACGATGGGCAAAAGGCGCTGTCTTGGGCTGACATTAAGACGGTTGACAGTACGTCCATGTTCTGTTATAAATACATAGACTCGAAAAGTGATGAATTTATTTAAGAAGCTGCGAAGCCGTTTAGACCGAAATTTGACGGTCCTCGTCATCCCCCAGGCCGAACTTAAGCCCTGGCGGTGGCAGTGTTCCGTGGGTTTTCTTCTGTTTTGTTTGATTGTCTGGTCGGGAATAACGATTTGGGCCGGGATTGTCGCGGGTCGGCATATCGACTACTGGATTACCAAGGCCGACAACGGCTTGATGATGGCGAAGATGACCCGATTGGCCCAGGAAATGGAGCGCTCGCGAGAGACCCTGGATATGGCCCGCGCCACCGATGAGCAATTGCGGGTGCTGCTCAATCTTTCTCGCCGCAGCCTGGGTGAAGAGAAGACGGGCGTGGGCGGACCTACGCCGGCTGACCGCCTGGCCCTGCAGCGGATGCTGACGGGAGGCGCGCCGGGAATCAATCAAGCGGACTGGCATCGCCGGATTAAGGCCATCCGCGATGAGTCCTACAAGCGTTTGGCCAGCTTTCAGGAAATTTCTTGGTACATCGGCAATCAGCGCAGCCTTTTCCAGGCCACCCCCAACATGTGGCCGACCGAGGGCCATGTCACCTCTTTATTCGGCTATCGTTTCCATCCCATGCATCGCCGCCATGACGATGGAGTGGGGGAGTACCATCAGGGCGTGGATATCGCCAACAGCGCCGATACCATGATTTATGCCACGGCCGACGGTGCGGTGCGCCATGCCAGCTGGTCGCACGGCTACGGCCAGATGATTTTGGTCGATCACGGCTACGGTCTGAGCACACTTTACGGCCATACCTCGAAATTGCTGGTTAAAACCGGGGAGCGCGTGCGGCGCGGGCAGATGCTGGCTTACATGGGAACCACCGGCCGCTCCACGGGAGCGCATCTCCATTACGAAGTTTGGAGGCAGGGCAAGCCCGTCAATCCCATGATTTATCTTAAGGTGCGCACGGGCAATGATTTGCTGACAGCTAATGCGCAATCCTCCAAGGCAACAGGAAAATAGCGGATGGCTTTGTTTTCAGGCAAGAAAAACGGCGGGCCCGCCGGCCGCGAGGCTGTCACCTTAATCGGGGAAGAAGCCTATCTCCACGGCGTTTTAACGGTCAAGGGCTCCCTGCGCGTTGAGGGCGTTGTCGAGGGCGATGTCACCGACGCGATTTCCGTTGAAATCGGCAAGAAAGGCCGCGTGAAGGGGAATATCGCCGCCGAATCGATTTCCGTGGCGGGCCAAGTCGAGGGCGACATCGTCGCCTCTCAATCCATCGAGCTTTTAAGCCAGGCCAAAATGGCCGGGAATATCCGCACCCCGAGCGTACGCATCGAAGAAGGCGCTATTTTTGACGGGTGCTGCGCCATGGGCTCGCTTGAAAGCCGCGAGGAATATTCCGATTCCGGGGTGTCTTCCGTTTTGCGCCAATCCCTCCAATCAGTCCAAGACAAAGCTTAGTGATCTCCTTCCTTCGCCGCTATCGCAAGGTCCTTTTCATCGCGGTCATCGCCATCTTTCTGATCGCCACCTTCGTGGGTTTGGGAGGCTATCTTTTCACTAGCCGAGATACCAGCTCGGCCGTGGCCTCGGTGGGACCAGCCAAGATTCCCTATTCCCGCTATATCGCGCGCGTCAACCAGTACGCCGAGGTGTTAAGGTCGCGGGGGACCGAGGTGAATGACGAAATGATAAAGGAGCTCAAGCGGGCGATGCTGCAGGAGATGATCGTCGATGAGCTGCTGGTGTCCAAGGCCTCCGAAATGGGCATCATGGTTGCCGATGAGGAGCTGGCCCGCGACATCCGCAACACCCCGGCCTTTCAACGCGACGGCAATTTCAGCCAGGAAGCCTATTTTTTCGCCGTACGCCGCTCCTTCGGCGATACGCCCGAGGCCTATGAAGGGCAGCGCCGCCTGCAGATCAAGACAGCCAAATTCAAGCAGCTGCTTTACCACTCGGCCAAGCTGACTCCCGCGGAAGTCGACGCCGCCTTTAAGCGCGCGCAGGATTCCTATGCCAAGGAGCATAAGGGATCTCTTAAGGGTTTTACGGCGACCAAGGAAGCCGTGGCGGGCCAGGAGCAGCAGCAGAAGGCTTTGGAGTTGATCAACTACTACCTAAGGCAGCTGGCCGGCCAGATACAAATCGTCAGCTACCTGGAGCAACGGGAGAGCGGGACATGAGCATTTTGGTCGTCGGATCGGTGGCGCTGGATTCGGTTAAGACTTTGGAAGGCGAAAGCAACGAGGCTTTGGGCGGCTCGGCGGTTTATTTTTCGCTTTCGGCCCGGCAATTTTCCCGGGTTTCTCTCGTCGGCGTGGTGGGCCGAGACTTTCCCAAGGCTTTTCGCGAAGCCCTCTCCTCGCGCGGCATAGATTTAAGCGGTTTTAAGGAAATGCCCGGCAAGACTTTCCGCTGGGTGGGCCGGTTCGGCAAGGATATCTCCGATCCAAAGACCTTGGCCACCCATCTCAATGTTTTCAAGGATTTCCGCCCCAATTTAAGCGCGGCGCACAGCCGCCACCCCGTGGTTTTCCTAGGCAACATCGATCCGGAGCTGCAATCCGAGGTGCTGGCGCAGATGCGCGCGCCCGCTATCGTCGCTTGCGACACCATGAATTACTGGATTTCCTCCAAGCCCGCGGCGCTTAAAGAGCTGCTTTCCCGCGTCAACATCTTTTTTGGAAACGAGGAAGAGGCCAAGAAGCTCACGCGTCAGACCAATGTCTTGCGTGCGGCCAATATTATTTCCGAATGGGGACCATCGGTGGTGGTGATCAAGAAAGGCGAGCACGGAGCCGTTCTTAGGGCAGGCCGCAAATTTTACGTTTTCCCGGCTTTTCCTCTGGAGACGGTCAAGGACCCGACGGGCGCCGGCGACAGCTTCGCGGGGGGCTTTATGGGCTATCTCACCGCGGCCGGCGATTTCGCGGACATCGAGCACTTGAAGCGCGCCATGCTTTACGGAACGGTCATGGCCTCCTTCAACGTCGAGGATTTTAGCACCCGCGGCCTGGAGAACCTGGATCGCGATTCCATCGACTCCCGTTTTGACGATCTGCTTTCCCGCCTGAGCGTTTCGCGCGACGGGGTTTTGACCGCGTAGGGCCGAAAACCCTATCATGATCGAAATATCCGGCCTGGTCAAGAAATTCGGCGAACTCGTCGCGGTCAAGGAATTAAACCTCACCGTCAAACCGGGCGAGATATTCGGCTTCTTGGGCCCCAACGGCGCGGGCAAAACAACCACGGTCAAGCTTTTAACCGGCCTGCTTAAGCCCACGGCGGGCGTGGTTCGGGTTGCCGGCTATGATGTGGCCCTGCAAACCATCGCCGCCAAAAAAAATATGGGGCTTGT
>MGUO01000182.1 GCA_001800015.1 Elusimicrobia bacterium RIFCSPHIGHO2_02_FULL_57_9 | reverse complement strand
CCGGTTGAAGCAAAAGTAGACGCGGCAGGATCGTACAATTCCGCCGTCGATGCTATCGTGGTACAGCCAAAATTGGTACACCCCCCCGCAACCAGGACCTTCCCATTGGGAAGCAGGACAGCGCTGAATCGCTGCCGCTGGGTCACCATCCCTCCGGTCGTCGTGGTAAACCGGTCGGTCGTCCCACTCGGCCATTGGTTCGTCAATCCACCGGATGTGGGGTCGTTGGTTCGTTGTCCGTAGATCTTCCAACTCCCGCCGCCGTGATTGGCTCTCGAGACGTTCACCCCGCTCGATGAGCCGCCGCCCCCTCTCCCCGCCCAGGCAAAGAAGATCGAGGAGCCGGACACCACCGCATCCGGGCTTTCCTGGTCTGCCAGATCCACCCCGCTGTTGACCATCTGGTCGATCGAATACACCTCAGCAGTGGAGAGGGAAGCCGCCACACTAACTCTCCCTCCCGCGATGAGGATGTTACCGTTCGGGAGGAGCGCGACTGTTTGGTCATAGCGCCTCCCGATCAGGTTACCGGTGGAAGAAAAAGTCCCGGTTGCCGGATCGTAGACCTCGGCTGTAAAGAGAGAACCACCGGAACTTCCCCCCACAACCAGCACATGGCTATTGTTAAGAAGGGCTGCGGTATGTTGGGAACGGTTCCCGATGAGGTTACCGGTAGAAGCAAAGGTTCCGGTTGCCGGGTCGTAGAGCTCGGCTGTGGAGATGTAGGCCCCATCGTATCCCCCCGCCACCAGCACCTTGCCGTTTCCAAGCAAGGTGGCGGTGAAGTCCTCGCGTAGTCCGATCAGGTTACCGGTAGAAGAAAAAGTCCCGGTTGCCGGGTCGTAGAGCTCGGCTGTGGAGAGGGAATTAGAGCCTACAACGATCCCCCCCGCCACCAGGATACGGCCATCCGGAAGGAGAGTGGTGGTGTGTCTCTCTCTCCTTCCGATCAGGTTACCGGTGGAGGAGAAAGTGCCGGTCACCGGGTTGTACAGTTCAGCCGTCGAGATGGTGACAATATCGTCTCCTCCACTGACTAACACCCTTCCATCAGCAAGCAAGGTGGAAGAGAAATCATAGCGCCTGCCGATGAGATTGCCGGTAGAAGAAAAAGTGCCGGTTGAGGGGTTGTAGATCTCTGCTGTGGAAACCGAAACAACAGAAACGCCATACCCCCCCGCCACCAGAACCGCGCCATTGGGGAGCAAGGTCGAGGAGAAGTTCCGCCGCCT
>MGUO01000181.1 GCA_001800015.1 Elusimicrobia bacterium RIFCSPHIGHO2_02_FULL_57_9 | reverse complement strand
GGATAAGCTCGCCGCGGAAAAATCGCGGCATGAGCGGGAAATTCTGGCGATCCCCTAGAAGCGGGTTAAGCAACGATGCCCTTTTCCCGCAGGTAATGCCTGATCTTGGAGCGCGCGCGGGCGGTGCGCACGAAGTGGAGCCAGTCCTTTTTAGGCGCGGAGCCGCGTTTAGTGAGGATTTTGCAGATGTCGCCGGATTTAAGCTGGTAGTCGAGCTTGACCATCTTGTTGTTGACCTGGGCGCCGACGCAGCTTTGTCCGATTTCCGTATGCACGGCAAAGGCGAAATCAAGAGGGGTGGCTCCCGCGGGCAGGGCCTTGACCTCGCCGGCCGGGGTAAAGACAAAGACCTGGTTTAGTTCCAAATCGGTTTTAAGGCTGTCCAGGAATTCCCGCGGGCTTTTAAGATCCTGCAGCCACTCAATCCATTGCCTCAGCCAGTTGAGTTTCTCCTCCAAATGGACGTCCTTGGCCCGCTCGCCGGTTTTATAGCGCCAGTGCGCGGCGATGCCGTATTCCGCCGTGCGGTGCATTTCCTCGGTGCGGATTTGTATCTCGACCAGCTCGCCGCCCGGGCCCATGACGGTGGTGTGCAGGCTGCGGTAAAGGTTCATTTTAGGAATCGAGATGTAGTCGGTGAAACTTCCTGCCACAGGCTTGAATTGGGTGTGGACGATGCCGAGCAAGGCATAGCAATTGGCCACGGTATCGGTGATCAGGCGCACGCCCAAGGCGTCCTGGATTTCATCGAATGGCTTGTTCTGGCGCAGCATTTTCTGATAAATCGAGTTCAGACTCTTGGTGCGGGCGAGTATCCGGTGCGGGATGTTGGAATTAGCCAAGGCCTTCTCCACCGCCTCCTTGAATTTGGTCAGGGTGACCTCGCGGCTGGCCAATTGCGCGTCGACCTTTTTGCTTAGGTCGTCGTATTCCTTGGGATAAAGAAACAGGAAGGCCAGGTCATCGAGCTGGCCTTTAAGCTGGAACATCCCCAGGCGCTGGGCCAGGGGCGCGTAAAGAGACATGGTCTCATGGGCGATGCGCTTTTGCCTTTCCCGGCTAAGGAAATTCAGCGTCCTCATGTTGTGCAGGCGGTCGGCCAGCTTGATGATGATGACCCGGATGTCCTGGGCGGTAGCCAAAAGCATTTTGCGCCAATTCTCGGCTTGCGCGTCATCGCGGGAGGTAAACTGCATTTGATCAAGCTTGGTAAGACCCAACACCAGCTTGGCGATTTCTTCGCCGAACTCCATGCGCAGGGTGTCGGGG
>MGUO01000180.1 GCA_001800015.1 Elusimicrobia bacterium RIFCSPHIGHO2_02_FULL_57_9 | reverse complement strand
AAAGGCCAAATCATGCCCGATTATTGGTACTCGCTTTAGGGCTTCCGGGGGACTTATCCATTCAATTTTTGCCGCCGGCGCGGCTGTTTGTGGTTTTCAGCCGCGGTGCTGGATCTATTCGTTCGCCGACCGGATCTTCTGGAGGTAATCGTTGGCGGCGCGGAGATGCTCCATCTCCTGGGCGATTATCCCTTTGACCACCAGTTTATGATCGGGCTCCGTGAGAATGCCCAGTAGTTTTTTATAAATAGTAATCCCCAGGGTTTCTCTTCTCACGTGCAGTTCCAGGGATTTCCGCAGTGACGGACCGACCTCTATTTTTCTTGGTTCTATCCCTTCGGTTTTGCCGGTGATTTTCATTAAGGCATGGGCGTGTTCCGTTTCTTCGCGGGCGAAAGCGGAGAAGGTTTCGGCTATCCTGTGGCCGCCGATTAATTTCTCCGCGAAGAGCCGGGCTTCGCCGGTGTAGATGGAGATGTCGGAGAACTCCTCGTTTAAAAGGCCTTCGAATAATTCGTTTTGTTCCATGCCTGATATTCTATCCCTTACTATGGACTAGCCACAACAGAATATACTGCCGGGGCGATCTCTATTTTTTCGGGGGGGTCTTTTGGCGCGGCGGATATGCCGGCGGGAAAATACCGGCCGCCCCGGAACACCTGGTGGATAGCAGCGAGCAGTTCCGACGTTGGCTGGTCTTTCACCACGTAGCCATGCACACCGCACCGGGCCATCCTTCCCACATATTCCGCACCGGAATGCATACTGAAGGCGAGGAGTTTGGCCTTGGGGACCAGCCTGCGCAGGCGGCGGGCAAGTTCTCCGCCGTCCATGAAAGGCAGATTTACGTCCAATACTATAACATCGGGCGTCAGCTTAATAACCTTACGGATGGCTTCCGCGGCATTAGAAGCCTCACCTACCACCGCGATCGAATGGATGGTCAGATAGGAACGCACACCGTCACGCACAATCGGATGGTCGTCTACCAGGAAAACCCTGATCTTGTTTTGTATCTTCGTTGTTTTAGTTATGGTTTTGCTTTCACCGTTTTTGGCTGTTTTCCATCTGTCGCCAGAAACACCTGGAATTTGCACGGCTCGGAAGTAAATAACTGGCCGTCTTTCGCTTGTGCCCGGACCACGGCCTGGTAGCGGCCGGCCGCATAATCCGCCCAGTCATACCACCAGTAGCCTACCGAATGCCGGCAGGGCTGCCAGGGGCCATC
>MGUO01000179.1:5781-7508 GCA_001800015.1 Elusimicrobia bacterium RIFCSPHIGHO2_02_FULL_57_9 | reverse complement strand
CGGCGACGGCCGGATCGGTTCCTAATTATACCTGGAGCGCGCCGGCGCCCCCGTTGAACGACAACACCTCCTATTACATCAATGCCAAGGTCGGCGACGTGGCCGGCAACCCCGAGGTTTTTCTGGCGCCGGCTCCTCCCAACTATTGGATTCTGTTCGACACAACCCCGCCGCAGGCCCTGGTGAGCTGGCCTGCCGACAACAGCTACTGGAGAAGCAGCAGCACCGTTTCAGGCACGGCGCTCGATCTCAACAGCTTCCCCTCCGGGATTTCCGCTTCTCAAATACGCATTCAGCGCCAATTCGGCGATTTCTCCTATTGGACGGGCACGGCCTGGGGCGTGATGACCTGGCTCGACGCGTCTTCCGGCGCGAACTGGACTTATTCCGGCTCTTACCCGCAGGCCAACAATGTCGCTTCCAACGGCATGGAGGACGGCAAGGCTTATAAAATCGAGGCCCGAGCCTATGACGTGGCCGGCAACACCCAGACCTTCTTGACCGCTGGAATTACTTTTAAATTCGACCTGTCCTCGCCCACGGCCGTCATCCAACTGCCGGTGAACAGCCAGTATTACAATAATTTACCGGTTATCTCCGGCACGGCCCAGGATGGCACGCCGGGGCAGTTCAACGTGAAATTTCCCGAGGTCCGTCTATTCGATGGTCAGGCCGGTGAATACTGGACCGGCGGAGGCTGGGCTCCATCCGGTTCAGGGGATGTCTGGAACGTGGCCGTGGGCTCTTCCTCGACCAACAGTTCTTTTGACTGGACTTTCAACACCGGTGCGGCTTTCCCGCCCACCATGCAGCGCTCGAGCTCCAGCCTGCGCGTGGACGTGCGCGTTCGGGATGAGGCAGGCAATTACACCATGACTTCCTCTTCGTTCGGCTTTACCGCCACCAAGCCCACTTCCCTGGTGACCAATCCGCCGAGCAACGGTCTGCGCTATAATGCCATGCCGGCCATCGCGGGTACTGCTTCCGATCCCAAGGCGCCTCTGACCAATGTTTACGTGCTGATGTGGTATGTCAGCGACGGCACGACCTATTATTGGGACTACTCCACTCCGCACTGGGCCGCCGCCTCGCCGGCATTCCGCGCGGTCAACAATTCGGCCGGACCTCCGAGCGTGGTCAATTCCTGGAGTTATGACGACAGCAACAATCCCGGGATTGATTTCAACAACCCGGGCACCCTGGACTATGCCTGGAACCAGGGCACGCACGACGGCCAGGTCAGTTCCCCTTACTCCGGCAACGGCAAGACTTTTTATATCATCAGCGCGGCTTCCGATGCCGCGGGCAATTTCCAGACGATCTACACCACCCGTTCCTTCACCTTCGATAATGTGCCGCCGTTCTCAAGCCCGACTTTGCCGGGCGACCAGACGGCCTTAAACGTTCTTTCCTCGCTTAAGGGCGT
Source organism: Elusimicrobia bacterium RIFCSPHIGHO2_02_FULL_57_9 (assembly GCA_001800015.1). Lineage (GTDB taxonomy): Bacteria > Elusimicrobiota > Elusimicrobia > UBA1565 > UBA9628 > O2-02-FULL-57-9. The sequence goes on along the minus strand of MGUO01000179.1, from coordinate 6,082 downwards.
CTCTTACGACGATGCGAGCGTGGTGGCCGCGGCTTCGGTGGCCATCCGCGGGCTTAATGAAGGCGGCGGCAGCACCGTCAAATATTTCGACGGCGGCGGGTTTAACTCGGATACCATCGTCTGGCTGCCGATTCTGTCGTCTCAATTATTTCCCTCTTCCTGGACCTATACCACCCCGGTGCCTTATCTGGACGGGCGGCATTATGTGGCGCAATCATCGGCCACGGACAACGTAAGCAATACGCAGAGCGCGGCGGGGCAGTCCACCTTCCTCATGGACCAGATCGCCCCGACCTCCAGC
>MGUO01000179.1:0-5763 GCA_001800015.1 Elusimicrobia bacterium RIFCSPHIGHO2_02_FULL_57_9 | reverse complement strand
CGGCCCCGGCCAATGCCACGGCCTATCCCGATTCCTTGGTTATTCAGGGAGATTCCAGCGATCCCGGGTTTAGCAGCGGCATTAACGGCACCGGCTCAGGCGTTTATCCCGGGGCCGCGCCGACATGGCAGCAGGGCAAAATCGAGGTGGCGGTGTTCCGCGACACGGCGCCCACCTTGGCGGGACCCGGGCCCATCGCCTACCAGGGCTGGGATAATACCGGCTATTTCTGGAACGGCTCGACCTGGGTGGCGGCCTCGGGAGGGGAGATTTGGGTCCCAGCGGCGTTCAACGCCCCCTCCGGGACCTGGGAATATTCGGGCCTGGCCTGCCCGAATGCGGTTTGCTGGGTGCGCGGCGACCAGTACGCGGCCTGGTCGCGGGTCACCGACAATGCCGGCAACGTGGAGGGCTTCCCTTCCGGCGCGGTCGATGCCGGTCCGCTGTTCTTTATTTCCGCCTCGGTTCAGAGTTTCGCCTTGTCCGTAGACAAAAATCCCTCGGTGGCGGGCGACGCCACTGTGAATTTGACCGTGGAAGCCAAGGACGGGCTGGGCGGCTCCGGCAACCGGGCCATCAATTTTAACCAGCCGGTGAATTTCTATATCGATGTTGCGGCTTCCAGCGGGCCCGAGGTGATGACTCCCCCGGCGGGATCGCTGGATGACAGCAACGGCTTGCCCAAGCGCTATACTTTCACCTCCGGGGCCGGCGGCGACAACGGCATTAAAACCTTTCCCATCAAATTGCGCAAGGCCGGCGCGCGCCAGCTTTTGGTCAAACGCGATGACCCCTTTACCCAGCAGGGCACTCTGAATGTCACGGTCAATCCCTCCACGCCCACGCAAGTCCAGGTTATCGCGGACTATAATGCGGCGGGCCAATTGCCCGGCCCCGGGGTCACCACTTCGGGTAGCCAGGGACGCATCGGTGCGCCTCGCGCGGGATTTTTTCAGGCCGGCGACGAGATTAAATATTTGCTCCAGGTCGTGGACGATTACTGGAATCTGGTGGTTTCCTCGGCGGCCGCCGTGTATGTGTCGGATAGCGATCCCAATAACGATTATTTAGGCCAGGACGGTGTGCGGCTCTTCGTCGGTTCCATGACCATAGAAAACCCGGGCTGGAAGTTCACCACCAGCGGCAATCCCACGCTACAAGCCACAGGTCAGGGCCTTTTCACCAATGACTGCAATCCCTCCTCAACCGTTCCTGTCAGCGGCAGGCCGGCCCAGTTCCTCTTGGCGGTTCTGCCCGGGGAAACCCGCGTGCAAGGTAAGGCCGGGGTCTTGCCTTTGGGCAAATCCGGCACCCCGGACGCCGTCGCCCAGCGCGCGGGTTTGGCCCTGGGGGCCACGGTGTACGCGGTGGATCAATTCTACAACACCGACGCGGCCGCGAGTTTCGCGGTCAACGCCCGGATTTACACCGACACCTATACCACGGCGGCTGTATCGCAGAATCTGGTTTCGGGCGCGACCATGTTCACCCTCATCCCGGTTTCAAACGGCGCACACAGCCTTCAAGCCAAGGACATCAGCGGTACCTTAAATCCCAGCAACGGCGTCTATGACAGCAATAACGCGGCCACGGGCGTTTCCAAGTTGACCGTGTGGTGGGACGCCCCGGTCAAGCTCCAGCTTATCGCCCAGGGCCAAACACCCGCCCCGGGCAAGGATCCTTACGGCGCCAACCCCACCACGGGTGGCCGCCTGGTCCCAACCACCCCGGATCCCTTAACCGCCGGAGTGACCACCAACCTGACCGTTAATCTGGTGGATGATTACTATAACGTGGTCAAGGGGACCACTCCCTTCATGAGCGTGACGCAATTGCCCGTGTCCTCCTATACCCCGGTTATCGAGATGCGCTTCAGCGATCCCAATATCCAATTGCGCGGTTTTGCGCCCAATCCCTATCGCCTAGGTTTGGAAAAAGGCACCACCAATTTCAGCTTTATCCCGGTCACGCGCAATCCCGGGGGCATGTCGGTCAGCGTGTTGGATCCCGGTCTCTCTTATACCTATTACTCCACCGATACGGTGAGCAATATCGTGGTCAACCCGGATCCCGTGCCCGACCGTTTGCAAGTGCTGGTTCCTCCGGAAGCCGCCGCGGAAGGCGCTTTGACCGGCAAAACCGCGGCTTTGCCCGGGCCGCTTTTCGCCGGGACCACCTATACCGTGACCATCCGCGCCGTGGACAAATACTGGAATCTGACCAATTCCGTGGAATCGGTCAGGGTGGACACCAACGATAATTACGCCGCGGTTCAAAGCCCGCAGGTCTTGTCCGCCGGCCAGGCTTTTTTTGACATGATGCCCAGCATCGCCACGGGCAATTTGACCGTGAGCGCTGTGGACAACGGCGGCGCGGGCTTGGCCTCGCAAACCGACTCCAATATCGCGGTCCGGGCCGGCAATGCCGCAAGATTGCTCGTGGTGCTTCCCGGACAAACCCTGGCTCCGGGCAAGACCACTTCCCCGGTCGGGGTTTCCGGACCGGCCTTTATTTCCACCGTCGGAATCAGTTTCAACATCGGGGTTTATGCCACGGACAATCAGTATAACTGGGTGAGCACCGCGGTGCGCCCCAGCGTCACCATCACTTCCGACGATCCATTCGCGAACAATCCCTTCGCCGGCTCCAATGTTTTCTCTCTGGGCAGCAGCGCCACGATCACAATTCCGGCCAGCCCCAACGGTTTGCGCACGGGCGGCTTCAGGGTTTTGACCTCGACCGACGGGGGAGGCGGGGCCCCGGACGCGGTGCTGGGCCCGGGTTCGGGCGCCTTTGCCGTGGTTCCCGGCAATCCCACCCGGCTGCGGGCCCTTGTGCCCACTTGCCCGCCGCCGGGCTCCTGCGGACCCGAAACCCGCATCCCCGGCGACAGCGGCAACGGGCGCACGCCTTACTCGCTGACGACCAAGGCGGGAGATTCCTTCATCATGACGGTGGACATCACGGACTCTTTCTGGAATCTCACCCCAGGGGCCTCCCAGGAGATTCGCCTGGTGGCCGACAATCCCTTCGCGGTGATAGCGCCCACGGCCGCGGTCATCGTCACCTCCGGGACTTTTACGGTCACGCCCAAGAAAGCCGGCGACACGTACTTGCGCGCCGAGATGGTCAATGCCGGCGCAACGCCGAGCCTATCCAAGGACACGGCCACGGTCGTGAATGTGACGCCCGGCGACCCGCAGCGCCTTTTAACGATACTGCCTGGGGAAAGTTTTGACCAGGGCTCCTCCAACGGCAAAGCCGGCGCGCCCGATGAGGCCACGGCCGGCACGGCCCACACCCCGGTGGTGGTGGGAGTGGTGGATTCTTTCAACAACCTGGTGACGGGCCGCGCCGCCGTCGTCCAGGTCAATACGCCTACGGATGCTTACGCGGCTTCCGTAGCCACGGTGGCGATCAACACCTCCTCCGGCAAGACCGGGAATATCGCGGTGAGCCTGAGGCGGGCCGCCACCCAGTACCTCTCCGCCGTGGACTTCAATTCTTCGGGCCTAAGCGCCGATCCGCAATCCTCCACCTTTACGGTGAACCCGGGCCTGCCCGTGGGCTTGCAATTGGTGATGCCGGGCCAAACCCCTCTGCCCGGCTCGGGCAGTTATCCCAACGGAGGCATCACCGGCTCGATTTCCACGCGCACCGTGGGCGCGACCTTTAGCGCCGTCGTCAATCTGGTGGACCAGTACATGAATGTTTATGAAGGGACCGCGGGCTTTCCCTGGGTTGACATCAATACCGGCGATAATTACGATAAGGACCTCAGCACGGTGTCCTTGAACGCTTTCGGCATCTTGAATGCCGCATTGACCTTGGTGACCAAAAGCTCCGTGGCGGCGGTATCCGTCATTGCCCGGGATCAGGCGGCTGACCGGGTCTGCACGGGAAACAGCAGTCCTTATGTCTGCCGCGCTGAATACCCGGCGGCTTTTACGCCCGCATTCAAGGTTTATGCCGCCACCGCCACCCGCATGCAGGTTCTGGTGGAAGGCGAGACCTTGGCCCCGGGCAAATGCGATGTTGTGCCCGATACGATCTGCCGCGTTTTGGGCGCCGGCGAAGGCGTGGCCGGCAAAAACGGCGCGCCCACGCCTTATACGGTGGATGGTCCGGACCTGAAAATCACGGTCAATCTCATCGATGATTATTACAACCTGGCCACCGACATAACCGGCGCTTCCCAAGACACAAATCCTCCGGCGGCCATGCCCAAGGTGCAGTTGACTCTGCCCAACGATTCGCTGGTGACCGTGCCGCCGCCAAGCCCGGCAACCCTGGCCCAGGGATCTTTCGAATTCTTCATCTCGCCGCGCACCTCGATTTCCACCTATACCGTGGCCGCTTCCACGACTTCCGATTCCACGGTGACGTTTTCATCGGCGACATCCATTCTTTTCTGGGTTTTGCCCGGCCTGGCCCATCACCTGCATTTTACGGGCGTGCCGGCCGGCGCGAACGCCGGCAGCGCCTTCTCCGCCGGGCTGACCGCGCATGACCGTTTCCATAACCTGCTTTCCACCGGGTCCAATGCCTACGGCGGCACGGTCAGCTTCTCCGCCCAGACTTTCGGGGGCAACCAGACGGCCATCATTATCCCCTCAACCTATACATTTTCACCGGCCGGGGATCGGGGCGCGCATGCCTTCTCCAATCTCTTTACCCTGAAAAAGGCGGGCGCTTGCGCCTCGGCCGATCCCGCTGATCATCGCTGGATCCGCGCCGTGGACTCCATTGACGGGACGGTCACCAGCGAACGCGCGAATTATTCGGTGCAGCCCTGCATTGACATCAACCCCGGCGCCTCCGATTCGGTGAAAGTCGCGCCATCTTCCTCGACCACTGTGGGCGCCGGCTCCATTGTTCCGTCGTTTCCCGGGCGCGTCGAGCCGGGAATTACCGGCCAACTGACGGACGCGTTTGACAACCCCATCGTGGCCAGCCCGGCTGTGTATATCTCCACGGCGATGATCGTGGGCGCCACCGGCTATTTGGCCGTGGACTGGGGCGCGGGCTGGGTCCCCGTGGACGGCTCGACCGTGATCGTGGCCGATGCCCAGGGCCAAATCGGGGATTCGCCCAAGCTCACTTACTTTGTTTCCAGCAAGGCCGGGGACTCGGCCCGGGTCTGGATCGCGACCGGGCCGCCGCCTTCGGATTTGACCAACTTCATCAACGCCCAAAAGAATATTTCCGGCCCATTGACCACGGTGGGAGGCCTGCCCACCAAGTTGGTGTTCGTGACCACGCCCACGGCGGCCACCGTGGGCATCAGTGAAATTTCAGGAGCCGGCGGCCTTTACCAGCTGGAAAGGCGCGATGACTTCAACAATATCACCCGCCAGGGCCCCAATACCATCTATTTGAGCGTGGTTGAGACAACGATACACAGCGATAACGGGTTTACTTTGAATACCGATTATGGGTTCATGAAAGCGGACAAATCGTCCTTCATATCAGGCTTCGACGTGCCCAACGGCTTTACCGGAGGCGAGTTGGCCTTCCGTTTCAGGTATCACGACCGCATGTCCTCCTATAGCGGCCTCAGCCAGGCCGTCAATACCGGCGAAGGGGGCCGCCCCGGCGCCTGGACTCTCCAGGCCGCCTATAATCCGGGCGGACCCTTCCTGGCCGCGCACAGCCTGCGCATGGATCCCTACGTGCCCGTAAAGACCGCTTTTGCCAACGGCATTAATACGGAAACCGCGGGCAGGGTCGCGGATGCCTTTGACACCCCGGCCGTTTTTCGAG
>MGUO01000178.1 GCA_001800015.1 Elusimicrobia bacterium RIFCSPHIGHO2_02_FULL_57_9 | reverse complement strand
AAGCGACAGCACCCCATGCGCAACAAGCAAAGAGATCAGCCCCACCCACGCCGATCGGCTGAGTTTCGTCATCCCGTGCTTCCGAGAAACCATTTCGGGGCGTACATCTTCTGGAGCGCCGCTTTCAAGAGAGCATGCTCCGGTCTTTTTAATTCGGGATCCTGGTGCAGGAGTTCCGCCGCGCATTGCCGGGCGGTCTGAATCAGGCCGGCGTCCTTGAGGACGTGGCCCACTTTAAACAACGGAAGCCCGTGCTGGACCGCGCCGAGGATTTCTCCCGGCCCGCGAAGGGCGAGGTCTTCTTCGCTGATCCGGAAGCCGTTCTGAGTTTCGGTCATCACCTGAATGCGGCGCTGGGCCTCGGCCGTTCGGGTGTCGGCGATCAGCAGACAGATCGAAGGAAGGGCGCCGCGGCCCACGCGCCCGCGGAGCTGATGAAGCGTGGCCAAGCCAAAACGCTCCGCATGCTGGATGACCATGAGCGTGGCATTCGGAACATCGATGCCGACCTCGATGATGGATGTCGCCATGAGCAAATCAAGATTCCCCTTGCGGAATTTTTCCAGGGTCGCTTCTTTTTCCGGAGCGCGTAATTGACCATGCAAGACGCCTACGCGCAGGCGGCGAAAAACCGATTGCGAGAGAGCCTGAGCCTCCTGGACGGTCGCCTTAAGCTCCAGCTTGCTGGATTCTTCCACCAGGGGGAACACCATGTAGGCCTGACGGCCTTGAGCAGCCTGTTCCAGGACGGCCTGATAGGCCTGTGTTTCCTGAACGTGCTGCGTGGTGATCGGGGTGCGGCCGGGAGGCAGCTGGTCCAACGTCGACACATCCAGGTCTCCGTAAAGTGTTAGAGCGAGCGTCCGGGGGATCGGGGTGGCGGTCATCACCAGAACATCCGGACCCCCGGACCCGCCGCCCTTTTGTCGCAGCAGGCTGCGGTGCTCCACGCCAAACCGATGTTGTTCATCCACGACCGCGAGCATCAGGTTTTTGAAAACCACCGACTTTTGGATCAGCGCATGGGTCCCGATCACCAGGGAGATCTCACCCCCTTGAATGTCGCGGATTATTTTTTTCCGCTGGGCAGGCGTTTGACGCCCCGTGACGACCGCCCAGCGCACCGGCAGGTGTCCCAGGAATTTTTGAAAGGTGAGGGCGTGCTGTTCCGCAAGAATCTCGGTCGGCGCCATGAGCGCCGCCTGGCCGCCGTTTTCGACCGCCAGGAGCATGGCGCTCAGGGCCACCACGGTTTTGCCGCTGCCCACATCCCCCTG
>MGUO01000177.1 GCA_001800015.1 Elusimicrobia bacterium RIFCSPHIGHO2_02_FULL_57_9 | reverse complement strand
CTTATATCCGGCGGCAACTGGTCCTATGCTTTCGGGGGCGCTTGGCGGGTTAACCAGAATTACACCGTTGACTTGCAGGTTTGCGATGCGCAAGGAGCCGGCTGCACCGCGGGCCTTGACAGCAAGAACTTCGTCATCGACTCCTCCGCCCCGGTCAACACCGTAACCAGCCCGTCTACGGCTTACAGCAGCGCTACCACGGTCTCAACGATCACGGCCAGCATCACGGAGATTACAGCGCCCGGACAAAGCGGAAGTTTGGACGCGGCCAGCGTGCGTTTCCGGATTTACCGTCTTAAAGACAACGCCAAATGGTCGTTCTCAGGCTCTTCCTTCGCGGCATCGGGCGTCAATTGCCTGAGCGCCTTTGACACTACCTGCCTGGTCGGCGCCAATCAGGGCGCCGGACTCTTCGCCTACACCACTTATTATCTGGCCAATAACCTGGCTTTCGAAGATGGACTGCAATATAGGGTGGACGTGGCGGCCAAGGACAAGGCCGGCAATTCTGCCGCATCGCCCGCTCCGGCTACTTTCCGCTGGGATGTATCCCAACCCACGGCCACGGTGCAGGTTCCGGTCTGGACCTCCACCATCAATGTTTTAACCACCATTATTGGGACCGCGCGCGATTACAACCCCGATCCCTTCGATCCCGCCAACGTGGCCCCTTCCGGAATCTCAGCCATTGAGCTTTCCATTCAAAGCCAGCAAGGCGTTTCCAACGGCACTTGCTTTGATGGCGCCAGCGCCTTTGGAGCGGCCTGCCCCGGCTGGATTGCGGCCACGGCGTTCTATGAATCGCCCGTTGATTTAGGTTATGCCACCTGGACTTATACCAACGCCGGCATGGACGCGGCCTTGGGCAACGGCCGTTACGTGCTGGCGGTCCGGGCTATCGACAAAGCGGGCAATGCCCAGACCAATTTTGATTCCAGCGCTTCATCCTCTAGCTTCCTGATGGATAAAACGCCGCCGACCTTGGCTTTTACCCAGCCTACGGTGGGCGGCTTTCCCAATCCGCCCAATACGCCCATTCTAACGCCGGCCAACGCCGAGGCCAACGGCATTACGGGAACGGCCAATGACGCGGCGTTTTTCGGCGTTGCTTCCGGGCTGTTGGCGTCGCCTGGTCAAGGCATCGAGCTGCATCTCTGGTATTTAACCGCTGGAACCAGCTATTATTGGGACGGCAGCACTTTTACGGCGTCGGTTTCCACCCGCACGGCCTTGGCCAATGCGAATTGGACTTACCCGGGGGCGCCGACCGCCGAGAAATACGGCTGGCCCGGCGACCGGACTTTCTACGTGGAAGCCCGGGCTCATGACAATTCCAAGCTGCCCGACGGCAGCGTGTCGCCCTCCACGGGCAATGCCAGCGGCTGGCTGCCTATCGCTTCTTTCATAGTGGACGGCAGCGCCGGCGTTTCCACGGTCACCTGGCCCAATAATGGAATCGTGACCAACGCCGTTTCCTCCATCACCGGCACGGCCAATGCCCTGCTTTCCGGCATTTCCAAGGTGGAAGTGCAAATCACTACCGACCCGGTCACCGGTCCTTTCTGGACCGGGTCTTCCTACACCTTCACCAATTGGTGGGCGACGGCCGCGGTGGCGGGCAATAACTGGACTTATACGGATATCGTGCAGGACGCAACATTCGTGGATCATAATGTTTATTACATCAAGTCCAAAGTCACCGATAAGGCCGGCAATCCCGAGACCAATCCGCCGGTATTTGTCTTCACTTATGACAAAACGTCCTTGAACCTAGCCGTGACTTTCCCCACGCCTCCGCCCGGCTCGCCTTACTCCAATGCATCCGGGTCGACGCGGCGCATTGATCTGACTTCCGGCACGGTGAGCGATCCGGGGCCCAATGCCTCCAATCCCGTGGAGGTCTGGGTGGCCATTTCCTCGGGTTCCGGCAGCTCCGCCATGTGGTGGTGCGATAACACCGCTTTAGGCTGCCCCGGCTCCGGGGCTTTCTCCCAGGGGCCGCAATTGGCCATTTTCTGGGCGACCCAGGTTTATACCGGGGGCAATTCCTGGAGCTACACCCATCCCGATATCTCCACCTCCTGGGCCAACGGCGTGCAATATAAGACCTATGCGCGCGCGCGCGACGCGGCGGGCACCTGGACCGGCGATGTCCCCAATCCCGGTGCCGGCGAGGTCTCGCAAGTTTATCTCTATGACTCGGCCTTGGCCACCGCCGCTATTTCAGCGCCCAGCACGTCGGCCTACAACAACAGCCTGACGGCCTTGACCGGCACGGCCGCGGATGTGGGCAATCCCAATTCCGGCCTGGATATCGTCAAGGCCGCCATCAGGCAGGTGGGCACGGGCTGGTGGAATTTCACCACGAATCTGGCCTATAACGCCGATCCCTCGGATATCAACGGCGACGCCTGGACCAGCGCGGCCTTGGTTGACCAAGGCGCGGGGATATATTCCTGGACGGTCAATTTTTCCACCACGCGCTATACTTCCGGGCTCAGCTATCAAATCGTGCCCCGGCCCAAGGATAAGGCCAGCAACATCGCCATCGGCGCGCCCGGGGCCGGGGAGGGCTACACTTTCCTTTACGATAATCAGGCCCCTCTAAGCACCGCGACTTTTCCCTCCGGTTCCGGCAACTATAACGCGGCGACCCTGGCCTCCATGGCCGGGACGGCTAATGACGCCACCACCGGCAATTCCGGGCTTAAGAGTGTGGGGGTTTTGCTCAAAATCGAGAGCCTGGGCGTGGGCTGGAACGGAACCAATACCGGGACATTCGACGGGGATTGGGACACCAACACCGCCACGGCTTACAGCGAATGGCAGCCCGTAACCGGCTTGGCTTCCTGGAGCAAAAACTTTCCGCCTTTGGCGGCCGACTCGGCCCTGGACTCGCGCCGCTACCGCTTCTGGGTGCGCTCCGGCGACTATGCGGGCAATACCAGCTTTAGTCCCACCGCGAGCCAGTTTTTAAACAACGATGGGGGCGGCGGCTCAGGTTCGGCCCTTTCCTTCATATTCGACAATTCAGCGCCGACCTCGGTGGCGAACTATCCCCCGCCCTATTCGCGCTTCCCCGCTTTCCACGTGGACGGCGCGGCTTCGGATGAATATCAGGGTTTGCGCGAGCCGAGCCTGATTAATTCCATGAAGCTCAAATACAAACGCTCGGACAATGCCTACTGGAATTTCGCGGCCTCCACCTGGACGGGATCCGATATTTTCTCGGCGACCAGCTGGAACGCGGTGGTCAGCCCCTGGTCTTTCACCGGCAGTTTCAACTCCTTGTCCATGGAGGACGGCTACCGGTATATGGTTAATTCTCAAGCCACCGACGCAGCCACCAACCAGGAGAATAATTATTCCACTTATACTTTCGTGGTGGACCAAACCACTCCCGCGGCCGCGATATCCTATCCCGCCGACGGCGGCTTTGCCGGCGGCGCGGCCGTCACTATTACGGGAACCGCGGAGGATCGCTTCTCCGTGCTTCATGCCGCTGATATCTGCGCTTCAGGTTGTCCCGCGGGCCGGGTGTATGAATCAGGCCTGGCCTCTTCCGGCGCGGCGATTTCCCTGCAGGAAATGGGCGGAAGCAATCCTTATTGGGACGGCGCGGGCTTTAATTCCAGCGTCGAGATCTGGTCCACGGGCACCCTTGTCGGCGCTTCCAGCGGCGCCTGGACCTATGCCCTGCCCAGCGGCGCTCTCGCCAGCCCCAAAACATATAAAGTCACCTCCCGCGCCCGCGACCGTTCCGCCAATCAGCAGGTGGTATTGACCACCAATACTTTCATCTATGACGTTTCCCCCGCGGTCTCTTTAGCCACCTCGCCCTCGGGTTCTGTCGGCTCCTTGCCGGCCATTTACGGAACCGCCACGGATAACTCGCCCGGCGTGCTTGACGTGGTGCGCGTGCGCATTTATGAGAGCAACTGCGGCGGCGGCAGCTGCCATACGGGTCAATATTGGGACGGCTGGCAGTGGCAGGGCGGCGCGGTATTTCTGGCTTCGGGCGCTATAGGCGGAGTGGTTTCGGGCAGCACTTATGCCTGGTCCATGAATACCGGCGCCGTTGCCTGGGACGACAAATCCACTTATACCATTACGGTCTCGGCCCGCGATCTCGCCGGCAATAACGAGACTGCGCATACGGATTTGACCATTTATCTGGAGGCTCCCACAGCCGTGGTCAATTTGCTCAGGCCTTGGGGCCCCGATGACCTGCAGTACAAATCCGCGGATGTGCTTATCACCAGCGGCACGGGCTCGGGCCTGGCTTTGGCCGGGGGCGTGCGTTTGAAATTGCAGCGCCTGATTGAGCCGACCAGCTATTGGTATAACGTCACGGGTTCCTGGACCAATGATTCTTCGACTTATACTTCTCTCAATGTTACAGGCGCTCAGACTTGGACTACCGCTTATGTCGTCGTCCCCTATAATGTCAGCAACGCTTCCTATACCGTGACGGTGACCCCGATTAACGATGCGGGCTTGCTCGGCACGTCGAAAAGCAGGAAGTTTTTTATCGATAACATTTTGCCTGTCAGCGCGATTACCTCTCCCTCGGGCGCAAGCTGCGGCACGCCCGCGGCGCAGAACACTTGCTTAGGCAGCCTGCCTAATCTTGCCGGCACGGCCGCCGATCCGGGCAATCCCCTGCCGCCCTCCATCGTGGCCTCCGGGGTTAAGATGCGTCTTAAGAGGAGCGACGGCAATTATTGGAATGGAAGCGATTTCGCAGGCGGCGTCCAGGAATTTTCTCCCGGCAGTTTAAACAGCGCGGGCAACCCCCCGACTTATGATTGGAGCACCACGACCTTGGCCGGGCCCATGCTGCAGGACGGCTTGATTTACACGGTGTTTTCCCATGCCGCGGACTTAGCCGGCAACGACCAAACCGATGAGAACTTCATGGCCAAGTTCACCCTCGTTTTCGACACCACGCCTCCGGTGGGCTATCTGATACAGCCCTCTTCGGGCCAGGTGTACGTCAATCTTAATCCGATTACCGGAACTTCCTCCGACCCGGCCGGCGTTTTCGGCGCCAACAAGTCGGACATGGACCATGTCAAGGTGCAAATATATGATCCGGCGAATGAACAGTGCTGGACCAACACCGCCGGCGGCTCTTTTGGGGCCTGCCCGAGCTATCTGATGGTTCCCGTCGCGGGAGGGTTGAATTCATGGTCGTATTCCAATTCGCAGCTGAATAACGCCTTGGCCAGCGGAGGGTTCTATGTGATCACGTCCCAGGGCGTGGACCGTTCCACCAACACGCAAAACGTGTTTACGGCGCCCATTTCCAGCCGCACCATTTATATCGATAAAACTCCGCCGAATACGGTGATCACCAAGCCGGCGTCGGGCTCCCCGGCTTATCTCAGCTCCGGGCTTAACGGCGGTACGGCGCTCACCGGAACGGCGTCCGATCCTCAGGCGGCTTTGTATCCGAACGCTGACGCCTTGAATTCGGTCGAATTCGTGCTCTGGTATTTAAACGGCGGCGCCAGCTATTACTATGTCGTGAATTCCACGTATAACGGCACGGTCTTTTCTTCCATCACCGCGGAAAGCCCAAGCTGGCTGCCGGTGACCGCGGGCACGGACTCTTGGCGTTATTTCTTCACCGGTTCTAATTGGATATCGGACCGGCGATACTTCATCAAGTCGAGGGCGACGGATAAGGCTCGGGATATCAGCGGCGCTATCGCCGGCAATCTTTCCAACGGGACCACGCCTCAGCTCAGCCTTATGGATTTCATCG
>MGUO01000176.1 GCA_001800015.1 Elusimicrobia bacterium RIFCSPHIGHO2_02_FULL_57_9 | reverse complement strand
CTTCCTCCATATCCTGAAGCACGTAAGAAACTTTGAGCTTATCAATATAGGCTGAAAGCGTTTGCTTGCCGAAATCGCCCTTGATCTTGGCCTCGATCACGGTCTCGCCGGCCAACTTGCCGGAGGTCATGGCCAGGTTCGAGCCTTCCCGGTAGGCCGGGTTGGTCATTTGCGCGGCGTCGCCCGCGACCAAAAAGCCGTCTGCGGCCAGCGGAGGCATGGACTTGATTCCGCCTTCCGGAATCAGATGCGAAGAATACTCGAGCGTTTTGCCCCCTGAAATCAGCTTGCCGATATAAGGATGCTTCTTGATCATTTCCAGATGATCGGCAGGCCGCAATCCTTTTTTCTGATAATCGGAAAGCTTGCAGCCCACGCCCAGGGATAAGCTCTCCTTGTTGGTGTAAAGGAAAACGTAGCCGAGCATGCCGAGGGTCACCGAGCCGAACATTTCCATGGTGGCGCCTTCTCCGGGGTTAAGCTGGAAGCGGTCCTCTATTAGCTTGGGGTCCAAGGCGATGATTTCCTTGGCGCCCAAGGCCACTTCGCCGGACTTAAGCTCGTCGATAAAGCCGGCCTTCTGGGCCACCAGGGAGTTGACCCCGTCGCAGGCGATGACCACGCTCGCGAGAAGATCGTCCCCATCGCTGGTCTTAATCCCGATTATCTTCCCGTCCTTCTTAAGCACTTCCCGAACGGTCACACCGCAGAAAACCTCGGCGCCCGCCTCTTCGGCCTTTTTGGCGTACCACTGGTCGAATTTGACCCGGATAATGGTGTAGCAATTCGGCACGCCTTCCAAAAATTTAAGCGATTTATAACCGACCGTGATCCAAGAGTCCTCGGTGGTGATGCACATTTTCTGCTCGACCACCGGCCGATCCACCGGGGCATCCGCCTCTTTCCAGAAATTAGGGACGATTTCATGCAGCATTTTGGAATAGAGCACGGCCCCTTGGACGTTCTTGGCGCCGGGATATTCCCCACGCTCAAGCACAACCGTTTTGAGACCGGCGCGCGCCATGGTGATGGCGGCAGAAATGCCGGCGGGGCCCGCGCCGACAACAACGGCATCGTAGCCGTCGGCCGATTCTGTGGCCATAAAAAGGAACTAGCCGGCGGGAGCCGATCGTCCGAACGCGTTGTGCGCGGCTTGAAGCAAATCCTCGGGCTTAAACGGCTTGGTCATAAAGCCGACGACTTGGGGGAATTTCTGGAACAAAGTCTTGGAGGGCTCCAGGGCGGTCAACACGATGATAGGCATCAGCTTGGTCGCAGGATCCTGGGAAATCTTAAGCTGCAGGGAATAGCCGTCTATGCCGGGCAGCATGACGTCGAGAATCAGCAAATCGGGCTTTATCTTCATCAGCTCATCCCAGGCGTATCGCCCGCTATCGCACGTGGACACCACGAATCCCCCGCGCTCAAGGGTGTGCTTGATCAGGGTCAGCATTTCCGGCTCGTCATCGATCGCTAGAACTTTCTTTGCCATGGTCCTCCCACAATATCAATTCCATCTTTGAACTGTCAAGAAAACCGTTTCCCAAAAGATCACGTAATGTTTTGTAGCCCGGAAGAGGCTATTTGGGTTGGATGGCGCGCGGAAAAACACCTAACGAGTTAAGCCGGGGCCCGCCGGAGCGCGAAACTCCGAGCTTTCCCGGTACTCCGGCAATCCGAGATCCTGCGCCTGCGCCGAGCGAATATCGCGCTGCTTGGATAACCTGTCCAAGGCCTCGACCACGTGTTCTTTAAGGACAGAAGCGCCGGCGCGCATGAAGGAGTCGAACAGATTGCCGCGTGGGCGCTTGGTTTTGATAAAACCACCCTTATTTAAATCATCGGCGTTTAAAAGCAATGTTTTTTTATCCGAACCAAGCACATTGAAAAAGCCCTTATTCTCAGCCACTGAAATACCATCCTCATTGATTGAAATATAACTCTTGCCGGACTCCAGCGCCTTGAGAACAGCCCGCAAATCATTAGCCAGAACATTCTCGGAATCCATCTGACGCTGCAAATCACGCACGATGCTTTCTTCCGCCTGCTGCTTCTTATATTCCTCGATATTGCGATTAAAGCTTTGCAAATTTCCCAAGCACTTCTGATCGCCTTTGTCGCAGAAGGTCCCTGAATCGCTTTTATCCTTGGCCGACACCACCCCGGCCGCCAACAAGGCCGTCAATAGCATATGCCTCATGTTTCCTCCAGGGCTTAAAGCCTGGATATAGGATAACGGATTTCCCCTTTTTTTCAAGGGGTTATCGTCCTCCCGGACTTTTGAAAGCCTCGGAAAGCCTGCATCATCAACACCCTCAAAGGCATGGGAGGCGACGATTCTTCAAATACCAAGGCAAGATGGTGCTCATCATTGATTCGACTTCCTATGCCAAATACCGCTCCCGCAGAAAAATTAGGCCCCTGCCTGGCAAGGGCCAGGTGCGTCTTCATAATCTGAGGGTCAAAGAGACGCTGTTGGTGCCCGGCTATCAAGAAATCTGGGTCGGGGTATTACTGGCCGAGCTTGTTCGCAAAGGGGAGACTGAAAAGATGCGTCTTATTATGCGGAAGCTTGAAAAGATCTTAAGTCTGCGTTTTGCAAAACCCCCGAAATTGACGCTGGGCAGATTTTTTTAATTGATCGCCATGGACTTCCCAACTCCATGGCCGCTCAATTTTCCGGGGCTTTCAAAAGTCCGGGGGGTCAGTCTATTATTAGGGGAAGGTTTGCATCCGGGCCGGCGCCGCTTTCGTTCAGCAGCTCCAAAATGGCGTTGTTCAATTTATCGAAATCGATCGGCTTCTCCAGAAAGGCAACCAGCGGCGTATCAATTACGTTGTAAAGGATTTCGTACTTAGGGGTGGCGCTTAAAAAAAGCACCGGGACATCCTCGGTTAGGGTCAACTGACGCAGGTTCTTGAGCAATTCAAGCCCGCCTCCCCCGGGCATGTGATAGTCAAGAATCACCAGATCGGGCTTGAATTTGCTCGCTTTGTTGAGCGCCACATGGACTTCCGTAACCCCAATGACGGTATAACCCTCGCCGGCAAGATATTCCGTAACAAGGTCAACGATTTGTCTGTCGTCGTCTACAACCAGAATATTGGGCATCAGCTTAATAGTTGCAGGTTCTAATCCAATTTGGGCCGTGCAGGATTCGAACCTGCGACATTTCGCGTGTAAGGCGAACGCTCTACCGCTGAGCTAACGGCCCCGATAGGGCTATTTTACAACAAAATAATCGGAAAACTTCTAGCGAGTCTGTCTAGCGTGTGTCCCCCGTCAACTCATCTGAGAATGTTACCGAAGGAATAAGTCCGTTGTTGTAGCCGTTCCTCCGTTGTTTGTCGCTGTTTAGACATCTCCGAGAGATGCCGTTTGTTGTTGGAGACGCTGTTGGCTGTCGTTGTTTTTGTTGTGCCGTAGCCGTTAGCCGTGCCGCCAATTTTTTCATTGCGTGCCCATTAATCTATCTTTATACCAAGCCTTTCGATATTGATTGAGGTCGGTCCAAGAGGGCTGCGCCGATCTCGATGATGAAGTTGTTCGTCTGGGCCGCTGGCCTTTCGTCGGCGTCCTCCTGGTTGGATGTCGCTTCCAGGTCGAAGATGACCAACTCGTTATTCAGTTTCATAATCCGTCCTACGGTTACACCAGAGCCGCAAGCAGCTTGTCCGCCGAAACGACCCGGACGCCATTGTTGAACATGTCGACCCCGGATTTCTTGAGCACCTGGTAGCTGAATGGGATGTTGAGCTTCTCCCGGAAGTAGCGTAGGTTGGAGGATACCTCCTGGTCTTGGGTTTTGACCTCGACCGCGAACCAAGGCTTCCCATCAGAAGTGACGAGAAAATCCACTTCTCTCTTGGTGTCATCTCGCAGGAAGTGAATCCCAGCCTTGTAGCCTTCGCGATCTTGCAGCCAGTGCACCATCTTCAGGAGATGCGAAGCGATGAGGTTCTCAAAACGCGCCGCGTCATCATCAACTTCGGACCAGTCCCACAGATAGAGCTTGGGAATCTTCTTGAGCGCCCGAAAGGCGGAGCGCGAGTAGGGATGGATGCGGAAGTGATAGTAGAACGATTCAAGGATATCCAGCCAGTGCGAGACGGTGCGATGGCTCACTTCCAAGTCCTCGCGGATCGCGTTGATCGAAAGTAGCGCCCCGACCTTGCCGGGAAGCATGTCGCTCAGTATCTTCATGCGGCCGAGGTCGCGGATTACCTCCACATCCTGGATGTCCTCGCGGAAGAGCCGCTCGTTGCGCTCTTGGTGCCAGCGCCGCAGCGTACGATCATCCTGGGACAGGAATGGTTCCGGGAATCCTCCGAATTTGTCTAGGAGGTCCAGATTATTCCCTGCGGGGACGGTTTCCAGAGGCAGTTCCTTCATGGGCTGGATCTTCGCTTTGCGTTTGAGCAGCTCCGCCAGGGTGAAGGGGTGCAGCCGGTAGAGGTGGTAGCGGCCTTGAAGCGAATCGCCGCCCTTGCGATAAACGTCCAGGCGCGCGCTTCCTGTGACCAGAAACCTGTATTTGTCTTTCTGAGTATCGTATTGGCCCTTAAGGAAGCCCTTCCAGCCTTTGAACTTGTGTATTTCGTCCAAAATGATCAATTGCGCCGCAGCCGGCCACTTCGCGGACATGAGTTGCCGGCGATGTTGCCGATCATCCCAGTTGAAGTAGGCGGTTTCCTTGAAATGCCCTCCGATGATATCCCTGGCCAAAGTCGTCTTGCCGATCTGGCGTGGACCTGCCACGAAAACCATCTTCTTGGAGAGGTCCTCCAGCGTGTCGGTGCTGATATAGCGGTCTTTTAGCATGGTCGATAGGATACCATAAGTTTTGCGTCAACGCAAAAAATCCCATGGTAAATTTTGCGTTGACGCAAAATAACAGGTTGGGGCTGCTCCGATTTGTTATGAAACTGAGATTTTGGAATCTGCTTATATTTGCGGCGTCGCAACCACGCGATTCACAAACCGCGCGGTGGATGGCGATCTTATAGGCCTCGTTGGTCACCGTGCTATTCCCGCGCTTCTTGTCGCGTTTCACATGCGCCAAGGCGTAGGGGGGTTAAACAAGAATAAAAATGGCAAACGGCGCATTTTATTGCGCCGTTTGCCTTAGGAACAACGGATAATGCCTACTGAGAGCTGGCGGAGACAGCAAGGCTTAGTCTGTAATGAACCCATAGCCCCCGCTGTTCCAGCCGCCGAAAAATCTCATTATTTTATACCACATTTTCAAATATCGTGGCCCGTGACGCTGCAATGCATAACCAACAGCGAGCAGGTTTTTGTCGATTCCGCGTGGCTCCCTGAAGTTTTCATCCCGAATTTCGCCAAGGCCGATGCGGCCGTCCTCATTCTGCAAAGTCTCATCTCGGATAGCCGGATCGCGTTGCCTGTGGGCTACCCGCTACGGCCTTTCGTTGAGGCGGAGCTTCCATTCGAATTACGTTCTATTGCGGAGGCCGTGAAGATATTCAAGAATCTGTCGGCCCGCCAGATGTTCCGGGAATTCGAGTGGCTGGAGCGCGTGTGCTGGGGCGGCGAATTTTGGGCGGACGGATACTTTTTTCGCACTGTGGGAGACCAAGTGACGGCGGATATCATAAGGAGATATATCGCGCATCAGAAAGATGAGGACGGCCAACTGGAACTCCTCTGATCATCG
>MGUO01000175.1:573-924 GCA_001800015.1 Elusimicrobia bacterium RIFCSPHIGHO2_02_FULL_57_9 | reverse complement strand
GATAATATCCGCTTGGATCGTCACGCCAAGATGATTGGCCTGCCCGGTCAGATCGGCCGAAACATGATAGTCCTTCTCGGCCGTTTTAAAGGCATTGTTGCGGACGTAGCACCACAGGATCGTGGCCATGCCGAGCGAGTGCGCGGCCTCGAACGCCTGGGAGACCTCCCAGATCTGGCGGCGGGACTCGGCGGAGCCGAAGTACACCGTGGCGCCGACGGCGACGCAGCCCTGG
Organism: Elusimicrobia bacterium RIFCSPHIGHO2_02_FULL_57_9; assembly: GCA_001800015.1. Classification (GTDB taxonomy): domain Bacteria; phylum Elusimicrobiota; class Elusimicrobia; order UBA1565; family UBA9628; genus O2-02-FULL-57-9. The sequence goes on along the minus strand of MGUO01000175.1, from coordinate 689 downwards.
TTGTAGGCCTGCTTCATGCTGCCGTACATCGTCTGGTCGAAGGTGTTCGGGTAGCTCAGCAGCTCGCTGTGGTTGAACTTCAGGATGAAGGGAATCTTGTGCGCGTACTTGCGGGA
>MGUO01000175.1:0-500 GCA_001800015.1 Elusimicrobia bacterium RIFCSPHIGHO2_02_FULL_57_9 | reverse complement strand
TCCGGGTCGAAGTAGACGGGGTTCGGGGCGAAGGACGCCGCGGCCGAGTGCTCGATGCCCTGGTCGACGGGGAGGATGGAGACGTAGCCGGTGCCGCCGAGGCGGCCATGGTCGAACAAGCTCTGCAGGGACTTGAGCACCGGGGTGGGGCGGTCGGAGAGGGAGTAGATGCGCTCGACGGAGTCGGGGCCGGGAAGATGGATCGTCTCCTTGGGGATGGTGGTGCACTTGTGCTCGAGGAGCTTGGCGTCGGCTCCGAGCAGGGCTTCGATGTTCGTGGTCATTGTTGGCGAGTCTCCTTTGGTCCGGAAAACGGGTTTTATTATACGAAATGGCCCCGAACGGGGGGCAAACGGGATCATATGCAACGAATGGGCCGTGACGCGTTCAATCTGGTCCCGCGACCCCGGGTTTGCTAATGTTGGGCGTATTCCCATGACGCCCCGAACCAGGAGAAGCCAACCGTGAGGAAAAACCATTTTGCCGCCGCCGTCGTTCTC
>MGUO01000174.1:9605-15334 GCA_001800015.1 Elusimicrobia bacterium RIFCSPHIGHO2_02_FULL_57_9 | reverse complement strand
CAGCCTTCAAAGACGGCATCGACGTAGTCCGGCAATTCGAAGGACTGGTGGATTTCATCGTTGACTCGGGGCAAGTCCCCGGCGTGGAGTCAACCGTGGTTGACGCCACCCAAACGCCCGCGCGCGTGCTGAGGCAAGGAGCTTTGTGGATAAATTAAAGAATCAAGACCCTGAAATATATGAAGCCATCGCGGGCGAGACCCGCCGCCAGGCTGAAAACCTGGAGCTGATCGCTTCGGAAAACTACGCCTCCGAAGCCGTGTTGGAAGCGCAAGGCTCGGTTTTGACCAACAAATACGCCGAGGGCTACCCCGGCAAACGCTATTACGGCGGCTGCCAGTTCGTCGATACCGCCGAAACCCTCGCCATCGAGCGGGCCAAGAAGCTCTTCTGCGCCGAGCACGCCAATGTCCAGCCCCATTCCGGCACCCAGGCCAATATCGCGATGTATCTCTCGGTGCTCGCCCCGGGCGACACGGTCATGGGGCTTAACCTGGCTCATGGCGGCCACCTGTCCCATGGGCATCCCCTTAATTTCTCAGGCAAATTCTTTAAAATCGTTCCCATCAACGTCCGCCGCGACAGCGAGCTTATCGATTATGAGCAAGCCGAAAAATCGGCTCTGGAACACAAACCCAAGATGATTTTCGCGGGGGCTTCCAACTATTCACGGGTTTTCGATTGGGCCCGCTTAAAAGCCCTGGCCGACTCGGTTGGCGCCTTTTTCGCGGCGGATATCGCCCATTACGCGGGCTTGATCGCGGCCGGCGTCTACCCCTCCCCGATTCCTTTCACCGACTTTACCACTACCACCACCCACAAAACCCTGCGCGGCCCGCGCGGGGGGATGATCCTATCCAAGGCCGCCCATGCCGCGACGGTTGATAAGATCAATTTCCCGGGCACGCAAGGCGGACCGCTCATGCATGTGATCGCGGCTAAGGCCGTCTGCTTCGGGGAAGCCCTAAAGCCCTCCTTCAAGCAATATCAAATCCAAGTCTTGGCCAATGCCCGAAAACTCGCGGCAGCCCTGAAGGACCGGGGCTTGCGCATCGTGGCCGGCGGCACGGACTGCCATTTATTTTCGGTAGATCTGCGCCCAAAAAACGCCACGGGCAAGGAAGCCGAGCAAGCCCTGGATAAGGCCGGCATCACCGTCAATAAAAACGCCATCCCCTACGATCCGCAAAAACCCTTTATCGCCTCGGGCATCCGTCTGGGAACTCCGGCGGTCACCACGCGCGGCATGGGAGAAAAGGAAATGGAGGCCATCGCCCAATTAATTGACGAGGCTTTGGCCGCGCGCAACGACGAAGCCAAGCTTAAGGCCATTCGCGGCCAGGTGAGAAGCCTCTGCGCGCGCTTCCCCATTTATCCGGAACTGACGAAAAAACTTATGGAGCCCGCCACATGATCGCGCAAATCTTGGTCGCCGACGATAATCCAGATCTGGCCGCATTGCTCTACGAATTCTTGACTGCAAAAAAGCATCGCGTCTTGGTGGCCAAAGACGGCTTCGAGCTGGCTGAAAAAGCGGCGCAACATCAGCCGCATCTGATCATCACCGACATCCAGATGCCCGGGGCCTACGGGTCCTCGGTGTATCAGCTTCTGCAGAAAGACCCGCGCACGGCCAAAATCCCCGTTCTCTTCATTTCCGCCCATCCCTATGAGAAGCTGAAAAAAATATTGCCGATGGAGCCCAAAACCCGTTTTATCCAAAAACCATTGGCTTTCGCCGAACTGGAGAAAATGATCGACGAGCTGCTGCCCCTGGGAGGCTACGCGCCGTGAAGGATATCCCCCGGGCGCAAGTCGGCATCATCGGAGGCAGCGGCCTCTATGAAATGCCCGGCATCCAGGGAGCCAAGGAAATTCGCGTAAAAACGCCGTTCGGCGCCCATTCCGGCCCCATCGTGCTTGGGACTTTGAGCGGCGTTGCCTGCGCGTTTTTGCCGCGCCACGGCCAAGGGCATGTGTTGACCCCCTCGGAACTTAACAACAGAGCCAACATCTATGCTTTAAAATCCCTGGGCGCCGACCGCGTGATCGCGGTCGCGGCGGTGGGTTCGCTTAAAGAAGAACTGGCGCCGCGCCATTTTGTTTTTCCCGACCAGTTGATGGACCGGACCAAGGGCCGAATCTCCACTTTTTTCGGGGAGGGGGTGGTGGCCCACGTAGCGTTCGATACCCCATTCTGCGAGGAACAATCGAGCCTGCTTTACGGCTCGGCGCACTGCCTTGGCATACCCTGCCATAAAGGCGGGGTTTACGCGGCCATGGAGGGGCCGGCTTTTTCAACCCGGGCCGAATCGGAATATCATCGCAAAATGGGATATTCCCTTATAGGCATGACCGTCTCTCCGGAAGCCAAGCTGGCGCGCGAGGCCGAACTATGCTACTCGCTTATAGCGCTGGTCACGGATTATGACTGCTGGAAAGAGGGCGAAGAAGTATCCACCGGCAAGGTAATTGAAAACTTGATGGCGAATATCGCCAACGCGCAAAGACTTCTGCAGCAGACCTTGCCCGCCATCGCCGAGCGCAACCGCCGCTGCCGCTGCGCCGCGGCCCTGCGCGGAGCTATTTTTACCAGCCAAAAATTCATGAATCCGCGGACGGTTAAGAAATTAAATCTCCTGATAGGCCGCACTCTGCAAGCGGAAAAACGATGAGCGCCGAAGCGCTCGACGCATTCTTTCGGCGGCTTCCCAAAACCGATATTCACTGCCATTTAGACGGCTCGCTGCGCCCCGCCACGGTGTTGGAGCTGGCGCGCCGCTATAAAGTCAAAATGCCGGCGGATAATTTGGAAGATCTGACTCCCCATGTCCAAGTCGCAGCGACCTGCCGGTCGCTCAAAGAATTTCTGGACGTATTTTATCTGCTTTACCCTCTTTTGCGCTATGCGGAAGCCATCGAGCGCATCGCCTACGAACTCATCGAGGATTGCGCCGCCGAAAACATCCGCCACGTCGAAGTCCGGCTGGCGCCGGAACTTCAAGCCACCGAAAAATTATCCTCCGATCAAGTCATTTCGGCGGTGCTCAAGGGGCTTAAGAAGGGACTTGAGGATTTCGGAACCACCAGCTCGGTGATTATCTGCTTGTTCCGCGCCCATGGCCCCAAGGAAAACCGCAGGGCCTTTTCCAGCCTTAGGAAATTTTTTAAGGCCGATTCGATCCTTGAAGAACCCGCGGTAGTTGGATTGGATCTGGCGGGCGATGAGGCCAAATACCCGACCATTGAGTTCTCGTCTTTTTATGAAGAGGCCAAGAAGCTGGGGCTCTACACCACCTGCCACGCCGGAGAAACCGTGGGCACGGCCAACTTAACGGCCGCTCTCGAGCTTTCCGTCATGCGCATCGGGCATGGCATCCATTTAATGGAAGACCCAAAGCTCCTGGCTGAGGTCGTGCGCCGCCGCGTTCCCTTGGAGATCGGCCTGACCTCCAATATGCGCACCAAATCCATTCCTGAATCGCAGACCCATCCGGCGCGTGCCTTTCACAGGGCCGGGGTCGCCATCACGCTGAACACCGACGACCGAGGAATCCTGGGCATCGATTTAACGCATGAATACGCCTTCGCCCACAAACTCGGCTTCACGGCCGATGAGCTGGCGGCCATTTCTCTGGGCTCGGTCGATCATCTTTTCATGCCCTCGGCCCAACGCGCCAAGCTGCGCCGGCGCTTTGAGGCCGAAATCTCCGATATGAGCGCTAAATCGCCGAAATGAAACTAAGCTCCGAAATCATGCGCCTCATTAAAGCGGCCCGCTTGGCCCGTCAAAGTGCCTATTGCCCTTACTCCCGCTACCCGGTCGGCGCCGCCGTTCTGACCGAATCCGGCCGGATATTCTCAGGCTGCAATGTCGAGAACGCCTCATACGGCCTGAGCATTTGCGCCGAACGCGCGGCGGTCTTTAACGCCGTGGCCGGCCGGCAGATCGTGATTAAAGCCGTGTGCATCGCGGCAATATCGCCAAAACCCTGCGGGGCCTGCCGGCAGGTTCTTTTCGAATTCTCCACGCGCCATACCGCGATTTACCTGGTTGATGAAAACCTAGATACCCGGCGGCCGAGGGTCACGCGAGGCGCGGTATATAAAATGCTGCCCGCTCCTTTCGACCCCCTGGCCTGCGGACTGCTCAAGGATAAAAAGCGATGAAAACAGAAGAATTGCAGAAGGTGATGTCCTGGCTTCAAACCACGGATTTAGTCGAGGTCAGCTACAATCAGGATAAGAAAGGATTTTCCCTTTGCTTGGCGGACGGCACCCCGGCTGCCTCATGCGCCTTGCCGGCCAGCCGTTACATTCCGGTCAGCGCTCCGTGCGTGGGCGTGTTTCAGTGGAGCGAGCCGGGCCGGCCCCGGAAAGCCGAGGAAGGCGCACTCGCGGCCGAAGGAGACATCCTGGGCATTATCGAGACCGCCAAAGGAAAATCAGCCCCCGTTAAAGCCCCGGCAGACGGACGCATCGCCCACCTGTTGGTGGAAGGCGGCGCGGCAGTCGAGTTCGGCCAGCCCCTGCTGTTCTTGGAAAGTTGATGGCGGCTTCCGGGGAAAGCCCCACTTTCAAAACATGCGGGCAATGCGGTTTTAGAAACTCCGTCCAAAAAAACTATTGCGACCAGTGCGGCAACCCGTTTGCCCCCGGCCACGACCTTCCCGCGGCCGGGCGTTATGCGCCGCTTATGGGCATAACCCCGCCGCCGATCAAGCCCAGCACCGCTGCGCGCACCACCCAGCGCAAGCCGGCTTCGCAGCGCTGGATGGCCGCCGCCTATCGCATCAGATCAATCGGCTCTTTGATTTTTCTTATCTGTTTGGCCTTCGGCTTGTTCACCCTAGGCCTGGATTATTGGAAAACCGTCAACCCCCAAAAAGCGGTGCCGCGTCAGGCCGCCTCTTATTTGACGGCCTTATCCCAGGGCGATTATGCCAACGCCTATTATTCGCTCTCCTCGGTCGCCAGGGCCCGCTGCAGCCTGGAGGAGTTCCGGCTGCACCAAAGCGCGGTGAACTGGACCTGGAACGGCTTGAACTTGATCAAAAAAGAGCCGGATTTAATGATGGTCGAATACTATATCGCGCATCCCGGCAAAGAGCCCGAGAAAAACTATTTAACCTTCGTTTTAGAGGACGGCCATTGGGCGCTTCCCTTCAATGAACATATCCTGAAAAATGTGAAAAAATTATTTAAGCAGAAAAATATCGACATGGCTCTTATCCGCGCCCAGGAAGCCTTGACGGTTAATCCGCGCGACCCCGTAGCCCGGGCCTATTTCTGTCAAGCCAGCCACTGGCATAAGCTGCCCGCGCAAGCCGGCCGGGAGTGCGCCCTGGCCTTGAAATTGCATCAGGATTATCCATCTCAAATCTCCCCAGCCGCATTAAAACACGTCCGCGCCATTGCGAATCAAAGTAGGTAAAATAGGCATAAACAATGTTCAAGAAAATCTTGGTCTCGAACCGAAGCGAGATCGCCCTGCGCGTCATCCGCGCCTGCCGCGAACTGGGAATTAAAAGCGTGGCGGTTTACTCGCAAGCCGACCGCGAATCCCTGCATGTGAGAACGGCGGATGAAGCTGTTTGCATCGGCCCGGCCCCCTCCCGCCTCAGTTATCTCAATGGTGAGGCGGTATTGGCCGCGGCGCGCATCACCGGCGCCGATGCCGTCCATCCCGGCTACGGGTTTTTATCCGAAAACGCGGATTTCGCCCAGGC
>MGUO01000174.1:4381-9597 GCA_001800015.1 Elusimicrobia bacterium RIFCSPHIGHO2_02_FULL_57_9 | reverse complement strand
CGCCGCCAAGAGCCTGGCGCAAACGGCCGAAGTCCCCGTGGTCCCAGGAACCAGCGGCATCGTCAAGGATGGGGATTTCATGAAAGAGGCCGCCGCGGTGGGATTCCCGGTCATGGTCAAGGCGGCGTCAGGCGGCGGAGGCAAGGGCCTGCGCCTCGTTCGCTCTCCCGCGGACCTGGAAGGCCAGGCCCGCCTGGCCCAAGCCGAGGCTCAGGCGGCTTTCAATGACGGCTCGGTTTATATCGAAAAATTCATCGAGCATCCGCGCCATGTGGAAATCCAGATAGCGGCGCACGCCTCCGGCGACGTAGTCGCTTTTCCCGAGCGCGACTGCTCCGTGCAGAGGCGCCATCAAAAGCTTATCGAAGAATCCCCCTCCCCGGCGGTCACAAAGGACATACGCCTGAAGATGCAGGAAGCCTCGATCCGCTTGGCCAAGGCCGCGGGCTACACCAACGTGGGCACGGTGGAATTCCTTCTGGACACCGACGGCAAATTCTACTTCATAGAAGTCAATGCGCGCCTACAGGTGGAACACCCCGTCACCGAATCGGTCACCGGCCTGGATTTGGTCGCGGCCCAAATATTGCTGGCCGCCGGAGAAGCCCTGCCGTTTGACCAAAACCGCGCCGCCGAAATCCGCGCGCATGCCCTCGAGCACCGCATCAACGCCGAGGATCCGAACCGCGGCTTTGCCCCTTGCCCGGGACGCGTCGATTCGCTTCTGCTCCCGGGGGGAGCCGGAGTCAGAGTGGACACCCACCTTTATGCCGGCTATACCGTTGCCAGCTATTACGACAGCCTGCTGGCCAAGCTCATTACCTTTGCCCCCGACAGAGCGGCCGCCATAGCCCGGTCGTCGAGGGCCTTGTCGGAATTCGAGATCGGGGGAATCAGCACCACCATCGATTTTCACAAACGGGTCATTGCCCATCCTGAGTTTAAAAGCGGAAACTTCGACACGCACTTTACGGAGAAACTAAATGCCCAAGACAAAACTGCGGCGGACCATCGCGCTTCAGCTGCGCGAGTCTAGCCAGGTCCTGGCCCGGACGGCCAAATTAGGCCCTATCCTTGAGCAAGCGGCCGGCGAATTGATCGCCGCCTACCGGCGCGGCAATAAAATTCTCACATTCGGCAACGGAGGCTCGGCCTGCGACGCCCAGAACTTCGCCGACGAGCTGGTGGGCCGCTTTCAGCGCAACCGCCCTCCCTTGCCCGCCCTGGCCCTGACCGTCAGCACCGCTGATTTAACCTCGATTGCCAACGATTTCGGCTATGACAAGGTGTTTTCCCGCCAGTTCGAGGCGCATGCCAAGCCCGGAGACATCGCCGTGGCCATTTCAACCTCGGGCAACTCGCCCAATGTCCTGGCCGCCGCGGCCTCGGCCAAAAAACTCGGCAATCTGGTCATCGCTCTCTCAGGCGACAGCGGGGGAAAGCTGAAATCCGCGGCGGATCTCTGCGTGTGCGTGCCTTCCAAGACGGTGGCCCGCATCCAGGAGGCTCACATCGCCGTCATTCAAATATGGTGCGGCTTGATCGAAGAGGCGCTATTTCCCGGCGCCCAGAAAGCGCATGATTAGCGACAAAATCAAAACTTTAAGCAAGCTGGCGCGCCTGCGCCAGCTGTGGGCATGGGAAGGAAAGAAAGTCGTGTTTACCAACGGCGTTTTCGACATATTCCACGCCGGCCATGCCTATATCTTGGAAAAATCCAGAAACCTGGGCGATGTGCTGATCGTGGGCCTTAACAAGGATGCCTCGGCCCGAAGGCTCGGAAAAGGCCCGCAGCGCCCCATCAATAAATGGAAGGACCGGGCGGCCGTTCTCTGCGCCATGTCGGCGGTGGATGCCGTCATCGGCTTCGAGGAAAACACCCCGGCCGCGATCATGGAAAAAATCCGTCCCGACATCTTCGTCAAAGGCGGGGACTGGCGCAAGAAGGATTTGGCCGAGGGCAAATTCGCGGAGAAGATCGTCATCATCCCGCTTAAGAAGGGCTATTCAACGACCAGCCTAGTTCGCCGTTTAAAACCTTGATTGCCTCATCCAGGGTAGTTTAACCTAACCTGGTTTTCACAGCCTGGGAACAAAGGGCATTGCCGGGCTCTCTTACGGCCCAGGCCATCTAGGCCCTTTATCCTCATGAGAACTAGGTCTAAAGCCCAGTAACGGCTTCTTTAATAAGCCGGTTGACCAGGGCCGGGTTGGCCTTGCCTTTGGAGAGCTTCATCACCGCTCCCACGATGGCGCCGATGGCCCGCTCCTTGCCCTGCTTCAAATCCTCGGCGGCGCGCGCGTTGCCTGCCAGCGCCGAGTCCACCCAAGCCTTGATCTGGGCTTCGTCTAAAACCTGGGAGAGGCCCAACTCGCTGACCAGCGCGTCGGGGGATCTTGCGGTTTCCCACATTTTAGCGAACACGTCCTTGCCCAGTTTGCTGGACAGCGTGCCGTTTTCGATGAGGATCGCCAGCGCCTTGAGGTTTCCCGGAGGCACCGGCGAACGCGCAATCGGCGTTCCGGTGGCGTTGAGCTTGCCCAAAAGGTCGGTGTTCATGAAATTAGCCGCTATCTTCGCCGCTTCGACGCTCAAACCCTTGGCTGCCGCGTCAAAGAAGTCGGCCAGGGCTCTATCGCCCGTAAGCACCTCGGCGTCGTATGAGGATAGCCGATATTCCGAAATAAATCGAGACCTGCGCGCGGCCGGGAGTTCGGGCAGAGCGGCCTTCAATTGCCCCACCCAGGCGCAATCCGCGTCCATGGGGACTAAATCCGGGTCCGGGAAATAGCGGTAGTCATGGGCCTCTTCCTTGGAGCGCATGGAAAACGTCGCCATTTTGGCCGAGTCCCAAAGACGGGTCTCTTGGATAATGCGGCCCCCGGACTCAATGATCTCGGTTTGGCGCCTGAATTCATATTCCAATGCGTCGCGCACGCCCTTAAAGGAATTAAGATTTTTGATCTCGGCGCGGGTGCCTAGCTTTTCAGCGCCGGCCTGGCGCACAGATATGTTCGCGTCGCAGCGCATCTCGCCTTTTTCCATGTCGCAGCGCGAAACGCCGACGTATTGAAGCACCTTTTTAAGGGCCGTCAGATAGGCGTAGGCTTGCTCGGAACCGCGCATATCCGGCTCGGAAACGATCTCGATTAAAGGCGTTCCGCCGCGGTTAAAATCAACCAGGGAATAATCCAGCTCCTCGGCGCCGATGGAATGCAGCAGCTTGCCGGCGTCCTCTTCGAGATGGATGCGGTGGATGCGCACGCGTTTGGTTGAGCCGTCCTTAAGACTGCAGTCAAGCATGCCGTTGACGGAAAAAGGCTCTTCATACTGCGAGATCTGATAGGCCTTGGGCAAATCCGGATAAAAATAATTCTTGCGGGCGAATATGGAGGTTTTAGCCAGCTCGCAGTCCAGGGCCAGAGCCGCCTGAAAGGCCAACTCCACGGCCCTGCGGTTAAGCACGGGAAGAACGCCCGGCTGGCCCGTGCAGACCGGACAAACCCGGCTGTTGGCCGGCGCGCCAAAGCCGTCGGTGGCGCAGCCGCAAAAAAGCTTGGTTTTGGTGGCCAGCTGGCAGTGCACCTCAAGGCCGATCACCATCTCGTAAAACTTCATTTTTCCAACATCTCCAAAAGCTTCAGATCGCTGGGATAGCGCAGGAAATCTCCCGCGGCCTCGGCATCCGCCCATTGAACGTCGCGAACCTCGATGGCGTCGGGCTGGCCGCTTTTTTCAACCGCCTCCATCTCAAACCAATCGACGCGCTTGGATACCAGGCGGCCCTGCCGCTGAAAGCGATACGCGGCGCTGAAAACAGGCTGGGCCGAGGCTTCCTTAAGCCGGCAGCGCCAGCCGGTTTCCTCTTCCACCTCGCGCAGAGCCGCTTCCATGGGGGTCTCCCCTTTTTCCACGTGCCCCTTGGGAAAAGTCCAGACTTCCTCGCCCTTGAGATTGCAAACCTTGACCATCAGGACCTTGCCGCCGCGCCGGACCAGCCCGCCGGCCGAAAATTCCTTGTTCATCAGTTCAGCGCGCCGTTTAACTTGGGGAAAGGTTTGGCTTGTTCGTAAGCCGCGGCCGCGCGCAAAACCAGCCCTTCCGAGAAAGCCGGGCCGATCAGCTGTAGGCCGATGGGCAGGCCCGTCTTGGTCAGTCCGCAAGGGAGTGAGACGCTGGCGTTGCCGGCCATATTAGAGGGAATGGTGAAAATATCGGAAAGATACATGGACAAAGGATCGCCGGCTTTCTCGCCGAATTTAAAAGCCGCCGTGGGCGAGGTGGGCGTGGCCAATAAATCCACTTTCTTAAAGGCCTCGTCAAAATCATTTTTAATCAAGGTGCGCACGCGCTGGGCCTTGCCGTAATAGGCCTGATAATACCCGGAGCTTAAGGCATACGTCCCCAGCATGATGCGGCGCTTAACCTCCGAGCCGAAACCTTCCCCGCGGGAAGCCTCATAGAGCTCTTCCAGGGTTTTGGCTTGACGCGCGCTGTGGCCGTAGCGTATGCCGTCAAAGCGGGCTAAATTCGAGCTGGCTTCCGCCGGGGCGATGATGTAATAAGTGGCCACCGCGTATTGCGTATGCGGCAGGGAAACAGCAACCGTGGTCGCGCCCTGGCGTTTTAATTCCTCTACCGCCTCGCGCACGCCGTGTTCCACCTCAGGATCCATGCCCGGGATGAAATATTCTTTAGGCAAACCGATTTTAAGTCCGCGCACATCCCCCTTCATCTTTTGCAGAACCTCTTGGGGGACGGCGACGGCCGAAGTAGTGTCCTTGGGGTCATGGCCGCCCAGCACCGACAAAGCCAAAGCCGCGTCCTCGACGCTGCGGGTAAACGGCCCGATTTGATCCAATGAAGAGGCAAAAGCGATCAAGCCGAAGCGCGACACCAGGCCGTAAGTCGGCTTAAGGCCGATAACGCCGCAAAAAGCGGCGGGCTGGCGGATGGATCCGCCGGTGTCCGAACCCAAGGCCAAGGGGGCGAAACGGGCCGCCACCGCAGCGGCCGAGCCGCCCGAGGAGCCTCCTGGCACGCATCCCGTATTCCAAGGGTTTACGGTCTTAAAAAAAGCCGAGTTTTCCGTGGAAGAGCCCATGGCGAACTCGTCGAGATTGGTCTTGCCGATGAATACCGCGTCTTGCTCGCGCAGGCGCCGGATCACTGTGGCGTCATAAACGGCGCGGGCGCCCTTAAGTATTTTGGAGCT